>JABJFP010000100.1 GCA_018662715.1 Methanobacteriota archaeon
AGTGTCAATACCGGCAACTGCCCGCCCTTGACCCTGAAGATGCAACCCATCTGTTAGGAGAGCATTTGGACTTAGAACGCCGCCTTTCAATAGCAAAAGCCCTTGGCGGCCATCCAATGGCTTTGCAATTATATTCCGAAGGAACGCCTCTTCCCGAGGCGGGGGAAGACATTCAAAATTTTGTAGAACAAACGATTCTGCAAAACCTTGGGGGTGAAGAGTTGGTCGCCTTGGACCACTTTGTTCTCTTTCCTCGACCGCTTGCTGCAAAAGATGTGCCTCATCAAGATGAAATTGCGGATTTGGACGTCCATGCCCTCTTGCGGTGGGAACATGATGACACGAAACTTGAGATTCAACACCTCGTCCGAAATGTTCGTCGTACAATGTTCTCCTCAGATCGTCTCAAAGAACTCCATCAACAATCCTTGAACCATTGGCTTTTGTGTGAAGACACTCCGGATTCACAAATACTTCGCCTGTACCATCAACTCGCCCTTGATGACCCCGACTTTCAATCGCACATTGAAGGTCAAGTCGAACGTCTTCTTCCCTCCCAAGGAGCAGCCATCGCCGTTATTCTAAACCGAGCGGTTGAACAAAAACCAGAGGATGAGATGCTTCATTACTGGGCGGGTAAAGTTGCACTACACCGTCAGGAAATGGACCAAGCCCAGCTCCATCTGGATTCCCTATCGGACGGTAGCCTCCGAAGTGAATTGGAGTATCAAAAAGCCCTTCTCGAGGGTAATGAGGCTGAATCTAAACTTTTGTTGAACGCAGTTCTTGCTCAAGCCAACGATGTGGAGGCTGCGCGCACCCTACTCTCTGCGGCGGTACAACAACTCGAAGACCGCTTGTTTGACGAACCATCAGAGGCGGTGTCTTCATCGATTCATTCCCTTCTTCAAGACATTAAACTCCCTTCGCAGCAGGAGTACCGTACTGCGATGATGGTGAGTCTTTCCATGATTCAACACGCAGTAGCTTTGTTTGAGGGAGACTCTAACCGAGCAAGCGAACTTCGCGATGCACTCGCTTCAATCAGTGATGAGCACGACCCTTTTGTTCGACTACTCAAACTGAAGGCATCCTTTCGTTTCCATTCTTCTAGCGATCTTGAACAACTTATCGCAGAGTCAGAAGCAGTCATTCAACGGCAACCAACTGATTTTCACAAGGCCGCTCTGAGATTGACTCTTGCTGAATTTCTATGGGTCCATGATTCCAAGAGAGCACAATCCGTGTTTGCAGATGTTCCACAACCCGATACCCTTCAATCCAAAGGGGTAGCCCAACAGCGCTATGCTGGACGATGGTGGTATTTGCATTCTAAATCTTCACCAAACCAAGCTCTTATGTCAATGCGTGAAGCAAGTCGTTGCTTCCGTTCAGCAGGTTGTCATTCAGCCAGCCGTAGACTTGTCAAACGCATGCATCGTTTGTTGTGATTAGAGTTCTGCTCCAATCAGTGTCTTGGTGTCAGCAATGCCGCTAAGAGAGCGAATGTCCTCAACAATGCACCGGGTGAGTGCAAATTCTTCATCGGCCTGAACGCGAGCGATGATGTCGTATTCGCCAAACAGCATCCATCTGTTGGTTACTAAATCGATCTTATCAAGCGCAGTACGAACCTTGTCCTCTTCGCCGGGAAGGGTGGTAATCAATACGAATCCAATAGCCATTTCATCACTCATCCTTCAACTGCAATCAGTGTTTGTGTTTCTTTGACGCCCGTTATCTTGCGAAATGTATTCATCACGAGGTCGGAAAGCCGTTTGGAATTTGGCGCAGTGATACGAACCAAGAGGTCAAACTCACCGTAGAGTGCATGAACCTCTGCGACATCCTCGTGTCCGGCAAGGGAGAGGTATACTTCACGCTCATGCGTGGGTTCAGTTTTGAACAGAATAAACGCCTCAGGCATGTATGTTGGAATGAAAGTCGGGATTTATGGCTTCCTCTCAGTGCGTTTCCCCTTCCGATACATAACAGCGAACCATTGAAAGGGTATTGCAGGTGTTTCCGAGATATGACAGGGTCGTCTCGTACTGCATCGCGGGTGATTTTTGTCACACTTCTGTTTCTTTTACCGCTGTTAACAGCAATTCATCCTCTCAACGAGGCTGAAACAGTTGACCCCATGGTTCAGAATACTGGGGCTCGGGCCCAAGTCACCTGGTCGGGAACTAAGGTTCTCTCAGCCACCTACACCGTTCCTGTTTCTGATGAATTGGTCATTCAGGCCTGCACTGTGGTCCAAATGGGTGGGGGAGTGCGCATTATTGTCGACGGTCGGCTCACCGTGCAGGGGACCCAAAGTTGCCCCGTAACGCTTGAAGCAAGCGGATTATCAGACCATGAAGGCATTCAATTCAATGCCTCCTCCTCAGGGCGAGGTTCCTTTTTACAAAATGTAACGATTGAGGATTCCATTTACGGAATGACGATTTAC
>JABJFP010000101.1 GCA_018662715.1 Methanobacteriota archaeon
GGTGTGGTCGATGTCAACATAAATGTCTACACTCTCAAGATGTAAGGCGTCTGTAACGTTGAATGAAACATTAACGGGGGAACCTGAATTATCAGGTATGTCAAGGTCAACAGTTGACATTCCAGATGATATGTTGAGTTCAGGACCCATTGAAGTCCACTGCTCTGCCAACGTAACTGCAGCAGAAGCATCAACGACACCAAATCCATACTTGTGACTCACGACATGTCCGTCACCGTTGGTTTTCCAGGAAAAATCTGAAGCGTTATTCTTACGAGAGGTTTCAACCAAAATATGCTGAACGTCTCGCCAGGTGAGATTGCTGTTGGCTTCAAGCATCAGTGCAATCACACCTGATACCAATGGGGTTGCGGAGGAAGTCCCCCCAAATGTGTCGGTATAATCCGTGGAAGTGTATCCTCCCGAGCCTTCAATGTCTGTGGTAGTAATGGCTTCACCGTCACCGTTTGAGGGTGCTGCAACCAAAATATTAGCACCCGGTTCTGCATAGTAGGATTGCTCTCCTTTGTAGGTCACAGCAGTCACTGCAATGGTGTAACGGAGATTTGCATAACCGTCCTTATTTGCGTTATCATCGTCGTCTAATCCGTTTCCAGCCGCCCAAGTAATAATGCTACCAAGTCCACCTCTGCCTTGTTGAGCGCCGCCCTCAAGAGCCGCCAGCATCAAAGGTCCCGGCCCAGACAACGTCATGCCGTTATCGCTTGGTCCCCATGAATTTGAATAAATGTCAATGCTTTGACGTTCGTGGGAAAGCGCTCCCGCTTCCCTCACATCGGTCGTACTGCACGAAATAAGTTGTAAGCCAGCAAGGCCAGCCATGGGAGCAGCGCCCGATACACCGAGGCTGTTGTTACCCACTGCCGCTGCTACGCCGCCTGCAGCAGTTCCGTGAGCCTTGTTTGAAGCAGGCGTAGGGTCTCCGTCGTTACCGCAATAATCGTAATCAAGAGTCGATTCATAGTGGTCATCCAGGTCAGGATGGTTCCAATCAAATCCATCATCAACGATTCCGATGACCACACCGCTTCCCCGATAGGTATTCCATGCACCCGTTATGTTGACGTCCTCGCCAATTGTCCCACCGGATTGACCGGTATTGACCAAATGCCATTGGTCTGAAAATTTAGGGTCGTTCGGCATCCATCTTGGTTCAAAGGTTCGGTCTTCCAATGGATAGAATGTTTCGATCAGCCCTTGTTCTTTCATGCCCTGGAGGCGCTCAAGGCCAGATCCGGGGTTAACGGTGATGAGCCAAGCACCGTTGAGATGAGGGAGAGATTCACCAACTGGAGTCGGGCCAATGGCAACCCATGAAAGCGTTTCATCTAAAACGCTGGAATCGTATTGTGAGATATCACTTACTTGCAACAGAGCAGACCGTACTGCCTGTGAATAGGTTGAGACAACGGTGCTTTGTTCTGAAGGTTGATCTGAGGCCGTAGTTGACGTGACTGCAGGTTGAGGTGCTGACTGGCCCGCTACAAGAGGAGCCGAAGAGAGGAGAAGAAGCAAGCACAATATGACGGCCTGTGACTTCATACACGGTGCTCAACGGCGTACCTCATAGGACTAACGGTCTCGTAATTCGGATTTCAATTCGCAAAATAAGCCGGTTCACATCATGATTCGCGCCATGACATCGCAAAAAAGAACAGGCGGCGGATTCATCAACATGAGGTTGGAGGACCAGATGTGTATCCTTATTTTCGAGTTTTACGCATGGGGATTTCCAACCTCTTTAGAACGAATAAGGCACTTGATTGGAGGGAAGAGGTTCACACGACTTACCGGCCACTCTTGGGCGACTTAGACGTATATCCCGAAGTCAACAATGGGCGACATTTTGTCCTCTTTGACATTGCAAGATACGAACTTGCCTTCTCGATAGGGCTGGTCCGGTATGTCCGAAAACACAAACTTGCTTTTGTGGTTGGGGGATCTTCCATTCGTTACAGGAAAAGAGTGCGCCCGTTCCGTAAAGCTATCATTCGCACTCAACTTGTTGGACTGGACGAGAAATTCTTCTACTTCCAGCAATCTATAGAACAAGGTGGAGCAGTTTGTTCATCTGCCCTGATGCGAGTCGGATTGAGGCGAAAAGGTGGAACAGCAGAGCCCAGTGAAGTCATGAGTGACCTTGGATACGATATCGAGGCTTTCATGGAGTCATGGGTCCAAGAATGGGCCGATTGGGACGACCAACGACCGTGGCCTGAACCAATGTCTACCACGCATTCTCTCGGCAAAAAGTAGAACTTTGGATTCCTACCAACTGAATTTTTGAACCAGAGAAAATCAATGTTACAGTTCTTCATTTTTATTCGGCTGTAGTCCTATGAACGACATTTGGTCCGTTCAATACTTTCGTATGAATCAGGAGGAATGTTTTTGATTCACTCTCAACTGAGAAAATCATGCGACTAAAGCCCACTTTGATTTATGTTTCAATCGGCTTGTTACTTGCGTTGAACTTTTCTCCTCTTGCGATGGCTGAA
>JABJFP010000009.1 GCA_018662715.1 Methanobacteriota archaeon
GTTTCCATTTTCTGAGTCGCCCCATCCGCCCTCATCAAATTGACTCCAATCAATGGCTACAAATTCGTGGAAGGAAGATGCTCCGAGGCCATGTTCATCAACAGCAATAAAGGCGATCATGGCATGGTAATAATCATCATAATCAAAAAGGTTCAACTCATTCCAGTGTGCGATTGGAATGTCAATGGTGGTGATTCCAGATGCGTCAGTGACGCTGACGTCAATGGTTCCGTCCAGGTTAGTGTCCCATCCCATGGTCATTGAATCGCCATCAATATCCATGGCGGCATAGTAGGCTTTGACGGTAAAACTCTCAAGAGCCTCTGTAGTATCGTTGTAGTTGGCATTGGAATCCTCATCCAATGTCTCTGACAAGACCTCATCCAGGATTTCAGATTGGGCGATCATTGGAGGGTTGTTTACGGCTGCTGTTCCAGTCGTTGTTTCTTCACCCTCCGCAGGTGGAGTGATTCCATCATCCATCATGCCGAAGCATCCAGTTAAGATGAGGAGTGCGGTTAACGTAATTACATTCAGTGTGCGTGTTATTTGCATAGTTCATCTACCGATGACTTCCCCTATGAACTTACTTCCGGTTTTGAAGGAAATTTGACATGTGCGCGGAGGTTAATCGTCACTAGGAAAACCGCGCATGATGAATATATTTCATGCCTGCTTTTGTGCTAAGTTCATAAGCCGTCGCGGGAGGCTCGTAATTGGAGAGGGATGAACTCATGTTGAACGTCACGGCCCGACAGGACTTGATGAACAAAATTATTGAAACTTTGAGCGTGGTTGTTGAAGACGCACGCTTTGAGTTCAAAGAAAATGGTCTGCACGCCCGTGTGGTTGACGCATCACACGTGGCAATGATCAAAATGGAGGTGGATTCTGCTGCCTTTGATACTTGGGAAATTGAAGAGACCGACCTCGGTTTGGAACTTCGTAAGGTTAAGGAACTCATTAGTTTGGGTGCAGCAGATGATATGATAGAGATGGCCTATACGCCAACCTCTGGCGTCATGACCTTGAATCTCGGGAAGATCGACCGAAACATTCGCCCCCTTGACAACACGACCATTTCCTCACCAAACGTCCCTCAAATTGACATCCCATCGAAGGTTGTAATGAGCGGGGCAGCACTTGCTCAAGCGCTACGAGCAGCAAAGCAAGTTGGAGACTTGGTCAATCTAAGCATTGATTCGGAGACCTTCACAGTACACGTCCAAGGTCAAACAGATTCGGTGACCGTGTCCTTTGCAAAAGATGAATTGGATTCGTTGGAATGCACAAAACCAGCCCGTAGCCAGTACTCGTTGACGTATCTCGTCCCAATGGCCAAGGTTTTTGCAGGATTGGGTGAAATCACCCTTGGATTTGGAGAAAGTTTCCCACTACGCTTGAGCTTCTCGTTCAATGACGGTGCAGGCGAGGTTGTCTACTACCTTGCTCCTCGTGTTGAAAGCGAATACTGATGCTCAGTACCAGTTTTTGATCACTGCTTAGTGCAATGATGAACCTTCAAAGCTTCGTGTTAGTGTCGTAAGGCCCGCTCAAAGGGCTTAGTCTTCCATAGGAACTTGTACACGGGCGGAGTTCAGTACTCGCGCCATCCATGACCGCATTCCTTGCATGTGAGCATCCGGGTCTCAGGTTCATCAGAGGAACGTGTTTGTTGGAGGTAGGCGAACACTTCGACACAATCGCATTTTGGACACATGTAGGTGTCCTTGGTTAGGACGCCGTGGGATTTATCGGAGTCTTTGATAACTTCATATTCACGGGATTTCACTTGAGTGCTTGAAGTGGCTTTGGACAAATCAACTTCCTTCCCACCAATTTTAGTCTTAAGTTTAGCAGGGCCATTATAGCCACATTTGTAGTTCGTACAGGAGATGTCTCCTGAGGGAGTAGGGAATGAAAGGGTACCACATTGTGGGCAAAACATAAGACATTCCCGTATCACACAGTATTTAGGTTCTTTCCATTTAAAGTATCATTTAAGCCCATAGACCCACATTCACCTCTTTTCTAAGTCCTGAGGAGAGGGGAAGGGTCAAAATCAACAGCGCTTACGGAAGCCCATGTGGCTGTGGTATGATTGGCGTGCTGCGGCAATTTGTGACGGCGATGGAAACATCGTAGACAGCCAAGTATGGGACGGTCATATGACCGAACACGGCGTCATGGAGCGTCTACGAACGGTTGAACTCGGCCAACATATTCCCGAAGTGGCTCAACTGTTGGAACGATTTCCAGAGGCCATCGTCTGTCTTCACGGAGATGAGCGACTGCCAGACGCAGATTGGCCCTATCCGAATTCAATTGAGCAATCCCTTGCTGACAAAGCCGCATTGCGATTGGCCATTGAAGGCGTACAGAGAGCTGCCAGCGATCCTGACCGCCGCTTAGAGCATCTTGTCCGAGGCAGTGATGAACTCAGAGCAGCGCATCTCACCATGGAGGCCCGATTGATTGAATGGACGGGTTTGTTTTTCCCCCTTGCAGTCATTACCGACCGAAATGGATTTGTTAGGGATGTTGCATCCAGTCCCAGTCCGGCAGAATTTGCGTCTACAGTAGGTTTGGAACTCCCCATCGAACAACCTTCGGACAGCGAATGGAGGTCCATTCACGAGTGGGCTCAAGATACGGCTGGGTCCAATGGACGCTTGGACCGGATGGAGCATGCTTTGCGAGAACTTTCCACTGCGCACCTTCCGTCAGTATCTGCATTGGTTGGCCCCCTTCTCGCAGCCCGACTGTGCGTAGAGGCGCACGGAAGGATGCGATTGGCTCGTCTTCCTTCTGGAACGGTACAAATTCTAGGTGCTGAGAAGGCGTTTTTCAATCACCTCAAAACCGGTGCGCCTTCACCAAAGCACGGTCATATCTTCATGCATCCATGGATTAGCCGCTCACCACGATGGGTTCGGGGAAAAATTGCGAGGATGCTGGCTGGAAAGATCAGTATCGCCGCTAAAATTGACGCTTTCGAAGGTACGCCATGGACGGACGATGATGTTCTTCCAGTGGAGCGTCGTGTTGAAGAACTTCTTGACCAACACAAGAAACCGCCCAGTCGGCGCTGAATGGAGGAGTTTCATTGGGCGGAGGTTCAAAGCGAAATCGTGGCCCGCGCCACTTGTCGTCAGCCGTTAGGTTAGACCGAAAATCATTATGGACGCTGAATGCTGTTCCAAAACGAGCCGTCTATGGAGAGTCTCTTCGCAGGTTTTCCGGGCAAGAATATCGAAGGTGGGAGCCGCATCGTTCCAAACTTGGAGCCGCTATGTTGCGAACTCAAAACGACCCTGCTCTTCTCTTGCCGCAACAAGGAGAAACGGTGCTTTACTTGGGAGCCGGACACGGTACATCTGTCAGCCACTTGCACGACCATCTCTGTGGGGAAGATAACCGATTCAACGGACGACTTGTAAGTGTAGATTTGGCACCGCGTTGTTTGAGAGATTTGACATTCCTCGCACAAAAACGACCTGGACTTGTCCCTGTTTTGGGTGATGCTCGCCGTCATGAAGCATGGGGCGTGTTGCTGCCAAGGAAAGTCAACTGGTTGTTTCAAGATGTTGCTCAGGCCGGTCAAGTCGACATTTTCACGGCGGCCTGTCGCCGTTTCTTAGCACCTGGGGGAATGGGACTTCTTTCGCTTAAAGCAGCAAGCGAACGATGGACGGGCGAAGGAGAAGCGGCGTTGTTTGAGGAAGTTGAACAGCGATTGAACGATGCCGGTTTTAATGTGGATGAATCCATTGAACTCGCAGGTTACGAAGACCATCATCGTTTGTTCGTTATTCATTCGCCGGAGGCATGAATCTGCCTGAACTTCCTGAGGTTGAAACCGTTCGTCAAGGTCTCATTCAAGGCCTGCAGGGGAAAACCATCCGAGACGTACTTATTCGCAGAGAGGGTCTTCGTTTTCCGTTCCCAGATGACCTCCCAACGGTGGCTGGTACAACCGTTGTGGATATCCGGCGTCGAGCAAAATACCTTCTCATTGACTTGGACGACGGGCGAGTCTTGCTTTCTCACCTCGGCATGTCCGGTCGCTACACTCTTTTTTCATCCGAGGAGGCAGACGCCGTGGCTGTGCCACTTTTGCAAACCGTGAATGGTGGAGTGCCGGTTTCAGCCTTTGGAAACCAAACTGGCTACGGTGGAAAACACGACCATCTTGAATTTGTGTTCACGGACGGTACTCGGGCGGTCTATACGGATCCTAGGAGATTCGGTGTGATTGATTTGTTTCCACGCCTTGAGGAACCGGTTCATGCTTTATTGGAACGATTAGGTCCCGAGCCGTTTGAACATTGGACCGCTAAGGATTTGGCTCAAGCACTGCATCAACGTAAATCGGCCATCAAAATCACGCTGTTGAATCAACACATTGTCGTGGGGGTTGGAAATATCTACGCTTGTGAAGCACTGCATCGAAGCGGTATATCTCCAACACGTGAGTCAAGAACTTTGGTTCGAAAGAACGGGAGTCCAACCGCACGATTGGAGCGATTGGTTCAAGAGATTAAATCCGTTCTCAATGAAGCGATTTCATCGGGTGGTTCAACCCTCAACGATTTCGCCTCTGTTGATGGAACCTTGGGATATTTCGCTCACCAGTTTACCGTCTATGGGCGGGAAGACGAACCCTGCTTAAAGGAAGGTTGTGGAGGAGTCATTGAACGAATTACCCAAAGCAATCGTTCAACCTTCCTCTGCCCACGATGTCAGAACTAATTGAGTTGGAATACGATGCTCAAGGCAAATCCCCAAAGAATTACAGCCGTAACACGATGAATGAATACCCCGTTTTTCTTCAACCTCTCCAAGAGAGATGTCCCAGTTAGTCCTATTGCTACAGTAAGGTACCAGAGTGTGTCGATGGTCATTCCAAGCAATCCAACAGCTACTTTACTACTAAATTCCATCCCAGGGCGCAGAACTTGTGCCAGGACTGCTACGAGGAACAAAGCAATTTTGGGATTGAAGAAGGCAATAGCAAACCCTTCGGTAAATCCTTGGCGCTTTGATGCTGTATGCGAATGTGAATCAAAATCACCGTCCATTGTCCACATAGAATATCCATACCATACCAATAATCCGCACCCAATCAGTTGGAGGGTGAGAAATACATTCGGGGCTTCTTCCAACAGAACAATGAGTCCAAAAACGGCAAGTCCAGCATAGACGCCAAAACCGAGGCCATGTCCAAGAGCACAAGCCACACCTTGTCGCCTTCCACCCATCATGGTGTTTCGTAGAACGACCATGAGGCTGGGGCCGGGTGAAATCGCACCAAGGCTCAAAACAACCCCTGCCGCAAGGAGAATATCCCATTCCATGACGGCCATGCTTCAACGCATGGGGTATCGGTCATCAACGTAGTGGGCTGTATCTCTCACGTTAGAGAAGGTAGAGGGTAAATCCCATGCCTGAATCATTCGCTTTCAACAAATCAGAATAGTTGAGGCTCCACTTGATGAGGGATTCGTTCATGCGCTTTTGGCGCAACACATGGTCGTATGCTTTGGATAGCGCACGGTGTCCTTCGTTGGTTTCGGATTTTTGCTCCATGATATCCCATCATCATCTTCCTACTTTAATGTTATTTTATGTGCATCATACATGCATCACTGCATGAAATAGGAAATAAATCTTCAATATGTTGGATTAATACGGTATTTTGCATGTTGTGGCCATGACGCCGATGCAGTCATCGATGCCTTGAGGGCCGTGTATGATGACCGAGAGCGCTACGGTGCATTGGCGCGAGAGCACACCCAAATGGTTGACCATCGGCGGTCTGTGGCCGCCTACCGCACCGGGGTTGAGGATGTGAAGGTTGGTGTTGGTCTGCTGTAGGGGCATATGGGGGAGGTATCTGTGGAGGTTGCACATCAGTGGGTAGGTGTGGGGAACAAAAACATACCGAGTGGTTTGACACATATCCAAAGACCGATGAAGACCCAACCTATCCTTGCCAACCTATCAAACACCCATGCAATAGGCATTTCATTGAGGGATATGCAGTGTGCTGAGGGGACTGAAAAGCCATTGTACTTCTCCATAATGTCTTGAGAGATCTGAGGAACCCCACGGGTTTTCATGGAAA
>JABJFP010000312.1 GCA_018662715.1 Methanobacteriota archaeon
CAATCTTCTCGCCGAATGGGACTCGCTGCAAAGGTTTTGCATACTCTTGAAGAAAAAGCAAAAGAGGTTTTTTCAGCCAAAATTGGTTTGCTACAAGCTAGGGAAGAAGCAATTCAATTCTATGAATCGGCTGGTTGGACCGTTATCGATCAACCGTACTCAATCCCAAATGTAGGGCTGCATCGTTCAATGATGAAAATATTGTAATTTTTAAAACATTCTTAAAAAACATTGAATCTTTACAAATGGTTGACTGAAAGATATTCTGATTGAGATGATATGACGAATCAATTCTCCGAAAGAAACAAGAACGATTCTTATTATATTTGATTCACGAGGTTGATACAATGCAAAGTAATTCCGCCAGTAAAACTGAAGTTAAGAAACGCATAGAACGCTATTTAGAGGCCCTGAAGGCTGTTAGCCAACAGGACCCCGACTCCTTCGCAGAAATTGCGCCCGAACTTATACAACGCAGCACTCTAAATTGGAGGGGGTCAGATCCTTTCTTTGCGAATTCATTGAATGAATGGCTGAACCTCGATATGATGTGGACTCCGTTTACAGATATTATTCCAAAAGATGCCCATATTACTAAACGCATAGAAGATAATGCATTTGACATAAAAATGTACAGCGGAGCAATTAAATCTCTCCTTCAAGCACTCGAAGAACGATTTCCAACCGATTATAATCAGTGGGACGCAACGATTCGAAACCAGTTCATAATATTGGGAATGATCGCAATGGGGGGGGAGAAAGGAGAGTACCAAGGGCGGCTAGTCAACCGTTTAGGCCTCGGCTCTGGCGAAGTGAGATTGAAAGGATCGAATGTAATCCGTGCAGCAAAAATCGCTCTCGCACGTCTGGCAAAGGACAACAAAGCCGATCTCTTTGCAAAAGCGACAGGCAACGGCGTAGAACGTGTTCATCGTATTGAAAACGCAAAATTAGCTGAGAGCATTGAACGGTATGTTCTATCTCATCCTGCGTCGTTACTTTTACCGCCATCACGCGACTGAACCATTAGACGCTGGTTTCATATAGTCTCGGCGTTGAAGGATTGGCAGAGGGAACGTTGGGTTCCCTAAGAAATACCCGTGAAAAGCGATGAATTTGGAGGACAAACCGAACAATCAAAGAGAAGCACAAGTGACACACTGCGACGAACATAATACGTTTCGTTGGGCAAACAGCCATGCTTCTCTCACCTCCCCACGCCTACAAGAAATGCGAAAGCCTTGCATCTCTCCTGAAGTTAATCAGCTCCCAAGTGATTTGATCTACTCAGAAAGAGAGAACAGCGGGTTCTCTGTGTAAAACACAACAAAAAATGGAAGTGAAAAATTATGAACACGAAAACGAAGACAAAGACAATGAGCATGCTTTTGGCTTTCCTTCTCGCTCTATCAGCAGCATCTGCTGTAAGCGGTGATGGATCCGACCCTCTGGACCCCAATGATGGTGGTGCAGACTGGGATGGCGATGGTTTAACCAACGCTGAGGAACAAGCTGAAGGTACAAACATGAACAACGCGGACAGCGATGGCGACGGACTACCTGATGGATGGGAGGTCAGCAATGGCCTTAACCCAACCAACGGCGGTGACGGCAATGCGGACTCTGACAATGATGGTCTAACCAACACACAAGAGTACCAAATGGGTACAAACCCAAACAATGCCGATACTGACGGTGACGGAAAGGCCGACAACGTCGATTCGTTCCCGACCGACCCTAACGACGGAGAATACTCCGACTCTGACGGTGACGGTATCCCAGATGCATACGACCCAGACTTCCAGGAGTCTCAGGCCGGATCTGGCGATGGCGGCACTGAAGGTGGCGGCGAATCCGACGACCAAGGTCAAGGACAGGGTCAAGGACAAGGTCAAGGACAAGGTCAAGGACAAGGTCAAGGTCAAGGACAAGGTCAAGGACAAGGACAAGGTCAAGGACAAGGTCAAGGACAAGGTCAAGGACAAGGTCAAGGACAGGGTCAAGGACAAGGTCAAGGACAAGGTCAAGGACAAGGTCAAGGACAAGGTCAAGGACAAGGTCAAGG
>JABJFP010000010.1 GCA_018662715.1 Methanobacteriota archaeon
AATATCATTTCCTTCGTCAATCGCCGGCCAAAATGTATCTCTGCGAGTGATCTGCATTGAATGTAAGGCCGTAAGGAATTTCACTTCCCCACTTTCGAACTTATCTGGAGAGTATTTTTTCTTATGATGGTAAGATCCAGTACGGATTGTATCGATGAGGTAGTGTAAGAATTGAACTTGTTTCTTTCGGCTTAACTGCTGGGGCTGAGAATGTTCAACAAGGTCCCAATGAAGTAAATATGTGCGTAATGAATGCCATTCGGAGTTTCTATCACACTTGATTTCGTCAAGAAATAATGACAATTGAAGCGCATCAGAAGATCGTTTGAAAAATGGAAAATCCAAAGGACGTCGACCAACTGATACTTCTGGGTATCCTGCAACTACCTCAACCAATCTCAAGTGTCGTGTTTCCGATGGCAATTCAGACGTTGGCGTAGAGCCGGGCCAATTTATCAACAAATCCGCCATAAGGTGAAACGGAGTTTCATAATCTTCATGGACCCAATTAGGAAGTTCATTGGAGTCTTTTTCAGGGCTCCAAGGGTCGATTGAACGTTTCCTGAAATTTGACATTTTCATCCCTCACAAAATTGAGTATTCGAGAAGCTTTGACGCAGGAATATGCTTCACAGTATCTCCATGAGTCCAATTGTTTTATACTTCGCGCTTTCAAAATTTAAGGATTGAGCCAAAATTAATATTTAACGATGAAGTAGTTAATGTAGAATGATGCTAACCGAAAGCCGTTGAGATTAATGAATTTTGTAAAATGGGCAAGTCTCGCACTGACCGTTGTATTTGGTGGAATGTACATCAATGTCGGCGTTCAGCACTTCACCAATACGGTTTGGTTCGAGCCAATCGTCCCCGCAATTCTCGGCGACGCAGCCTTTTGGGTCTATGTGACTGGGGTCATTGAAATCGCTTTAGGCGTCGGCCTCATCATCCCTCAAACACGACGCTACGCAGGTTTAGCAAGCGCTGCCTTCCTCGTCGTTGTCTATTGGGCCAACTTCAACATGTGGGTTAACAACATCGCCATTGGGGGCAAGACATACGCCGATTTCTGGCACGTGCTCCGCTTGGTCGCTCAAACAGGCATGATCGCCCTTTCATTGTTGATTGCTGGACAACTTACTGAGGAGCCGAAGACGCTTGACTCGTCATCGCCTTAAGCACTTGAAGTGAGCGTTAATCAGCGGTCTCTTGAACGACCAGAGCCTTGGTTGCCACCACTACCACGGTTGCCTTGCCCTCTTGAACGACCAGAGCCTTGGTTGCCTCCACCGCCGCGGTTGGGCCTGGAGTTCCGTCCACCACCGCCAGAGTTGTTGGGTCTACTATTTCGGTTTCGGGAATTGTTTGAGCGGCCCCCTGAAGACTTCCCATCCTTGATTTTACCCGGTTTCTGACCTGGTTTTGGAATCGCAGCAGGATAGTGGTACTGATGCTCTTCATCCCGGGGGACTTCAAATCCAATCAACCGTTCAATACCAACCAAATAACCCGATTCGGACTCGTCACAAAAGCCGTATGCAATTCCAGACTTCCCTGCTCGGGCCGTCCTTCCTATTCGGTGAACATAACTCTCTGGCTCGTTAGGTAAATCGTAATTGAAGACGTGAGAAATGTCATCCACGTCAATCCCTCTGCTTGCAATATCTGTGGCTACCAAAATCAATGTAGTTCCGTTTTTGAAATTTGCAAGGGCCTTCGTTCGTGCGCCTTGACTCTTGTTTCCATGAATTGCGGCAGCATTAATGCCTGCCTGGTCAAGTTGTTTTACCAAGCGATTCGCACCGTGCTTGGTTCGTGTAAAGACAATGCCCCGGTAAACATCTTCTTCCTTAATGATGTCAACGATGAGCCTGCGCTTGTCCGCTTTCCGCACAAACATAATCTTCTGAGCGATTCGCTCAACGGTGATTTCTTCTGGACTGACATCCACCATCACAGCCTTGTTGAGGAATGAGGAGGCGAGGTCTGCAATCGATTTTGGCATTGTTGCACTGAACAACAGGTTTTGCCGTCGCTTTGGAAGCAAATTGAGTACCTTGCGGATATCCCGAATAAAGCCCATATCCAGCATTTGGTCAGCCTCATCGAGAACAAAGAATTCAACCCGTCCAAGATCAATAAATCCTTGACCAATCAAGTCGAGCAAACGTCCTGGTGTGGCGACCAGAATATCCAATCCCTTCTGCAGGGCGCGTACCTGAGGGTTTTGTTTCACGCCTCCAAATATGACCTTATGCCGGATGTCCAAGTGCTCACTGTATGCTGAAAAACGCTCATCAATTTGAGCTGCAAGTTCTCGGGTTGGAGACAGGACAAGGGCGCGAATATGCCGCTTACCTTGTGGTCTGCCACGGCTCATGACCTGGAGTACAGGGAGGGCAAAAGCTGCTGTTTTCCCGGTTCCAGTTTGAGCGACTCCAAGAACGTCTTTTCCGTCCAGCAAGGGAGGTATTGCCTGCAATTGAACTGGAGTTGGCGTGGTGTAGCCTTCGTCTTCTACGGCGCGTAAAAGTGCTTTTGAAAGTCCGAGTGATTCGAAAGTGTCCATTCTATTATTCTCCAATTGGGTCTTGATGCAGAGGATGTACCTGTGAACCAGAACAGCGTTCGGTCCTTCCTCTTACCTAAAACAAGAGGGGGTCGTATTGCTCCAGTCAGTCGTATTGTGGCTTGTTTTATCCGAAGCGGATGAGGCTCCTAGCATAACTTTGGAAGTCGAATCGGGAATGTTGATTCTTCCTTGCTTTATATGCTGTGGTGAATGTAATTTAGCATGAACCTCGCGACGTCATTTGGACCTCTTCATGTACCTCATAGCGTTTCAAGTGAGCGAGTTAATGCGGTAAAACGGGCATTGCAGTGGTGCGATGCAATAACGGAGGGAACCTCTCTTTGGCAGCGAAATACAGTTGAAAAGCACGTTGTTGTGGAGCGTTTCGTGAACGGTGCAAGGGTCACATTATCTCCAATCCTTGCTGCAAGACAGGATTTTGGAGATGATAAAACTGGTTTTTCTCGCCATCATCTCCCTGTTACGGTTAACGACCGCCCTATATGCGTGGTTCCTAAACGAGGAATCTTAGAACGCAACAAATCATTGCTTCTTCACACCGATTTGGTCGCTTCGCTCTTGCTGTTGTTAGGGAGTGAAGACCCCCCTCTCGAAGAACTTCCTAAAACTCTTGGCAAAGTTCTCTATCCCAAAGCGTTCCCTGGAGGGCGGTTTGATATCTTCTTCAGTCCAGAACGACAACGCTTACATGAGCGATTTCACGATGAGGTGGGTACTGAAGAAGAAGCCATGGCATTTTTTGGAGCATTGGATGAACGGTCTTGGGTCCATTGTCTTCCTTTGTTGGACCCACATATCTATCCTGAGTGTGCCCGTTTCCATGCTGAACGTATCTTGAGCCGAGGGATTGAGCGGAGGAATGGAATCAATATTGTTTGGGCGTTGGACATCATTCATACACTTGATCCGGAGCACTACAACGAACGTCTTCCAATCTTTATGAGTCACCCGGCAGAAGATGTTGCTCAGTATGCGATTGAGAATTATCAAGCCGTTGATAGCGAAGATGCTTGGGGCGCCTTCTCACCGCTTCTTGGTCAC
>JABJFP010000102.1 GCA_018662715.1 Methanobacteriota archaeon
CTGTGGTTTCTGCTTCTGCTTCTTCCACAGTGGCTTCTGCTTCTGCTTCTTCCTCAGTGGCTTCTGCTTCCGCTTCTTCCTCAGTGGCTTCCGCTTCTTCCTCAGTGGCTTCTGCCTCAGTGGATTCTGCCTCTGTAGATTCGTCCTCTACGGCTTCTTCAACTTCCTCAACTTCGGGTAGGTCATCGGATTCAATTTCATCTCCGAAATGAACGCCGTGGAATCGGTTAAGTGCTTCAGCGTCAACTTCTCCAGTTCCCTTGATATCAAAGGAAACTTCAAGGCGCTCACCCTTCTCGACCTTGGGAACATGCCATACAATATGCAGTCCGCCTTCGCCTTCTTCAGAAGTCATCTTAACGTCCTCACGCTTACCATTTGCGCCCTTCATGGACCAATCTTTGATCTCAAATTGAGCGGGTAGAACATCGTTGATGTACAAGTCGCTCAAGGCTGTGTCACCGTTATTCTCAAACAGAATCAAGACTTCGTAACGACCTTTGCCCCCGAGAGGGATCGCTTGCTTACCGGCACTGAAGTTACGACGGTTGTGGATGACCTTGATGGTTGGTGTTTCCGAAGGTTCTCGGGTACAGATAGGACCAAAGCGCTCTGAACTGAACTCAACACGTGCAGGACCATCAACACGGGTGTTGTTTGGTGTTGGGTCTGGTGCGTTGAGCGGGTAAGAAATTTCTATCTTCTTACCGGGCTTGAGGCCAAGAGGTCCGCGAGTTCCGACAGTGAGGGTCATGGTGTGGCCAATTCCGTCAGGGGATTTGTGCTCCTTCTCAATGGTGACGCCTTCTGCCATTTCGACCTTGAACTGGTCGTCATCGATGGTTTTACCGTCAAGTTTGATGGTTAGTTGTTCCTGTGAAGGTGCATCAAACAATCCAGGTATGTCATCGGTGATTCGCATCAAGTTGATGACGGAGGAACCCTTGTTTTCGAGGGTCATAACCGACTGGATTTTCTGTGCTCGATATGAGCGTAGACCACTTGTTGAGTAGGACTTAGAAATATCTGCTTCCAAGACTTGAAGTTTCTTTTCCTCAAGTTTCATTGAACCCTCGGTACTTTGGATTGCTCTTGGTAGGACCGAGTAAGACAATTCGTAGGTAAAGTCAGGTTCGGATTGAGCCATAACCACACGCTCTTCTGATTCCCACTTACCATAGGGGTGGACATCTTCATCAACATCGTGAATGTCAAAGAGAAGTTCCTCACTTCCCTTCATTCGAACTTGGAGTTTAACCAAGTCAACAGCAAAGGAAGAGCGGTTCTCAAAGATAGCCTTACATTTCCAGTTGTCAGGGCGCTCGTCTTCACGGACTCGCATGTAGGTAAATCCTCGGCAGAATGCGTCCAACTCTCTAAACATCATATTTGAGAGGGTTGAATCAGCACGATATGTTGCGCTTGCTTGTCCTGCTTTGATGGACTTGGTAGAAGTCACGGAGATTGTACCTTCCATGGAGATGACTTGCTTTTCACCAGCATTGAGGCGACCAACATTCCATGTGATGGTTCCGTCATCAAATTCTGCTCCGCCAGTCATTGCAAAGTGCATTGCTTCAGGGATGGGGCGAGTTACGACGACGTCATGCAGTTCTACTCCGGACATGTTTTCAACTTCAAGTTCAAGAGAAATTTCGCCAGGGTCTTCGTTCATGGCGACAGATAAGGAACGCTCTTGAGAACGGGAAGGATTCGTATCCAAACGCTCACGGAGCGTCATCATTTGCTTTCCGTTAACCTTGTAGGCCATCTTGTGATTCTTTGAAGGTTCAAGTTCGTCTACAGAAACATGTTCCCCACCGATATCAGTTGCATCGATGTTATCGAGCATTACGTCAATATCATAGATTCTGTCTTCAGAGGATGGATTGTTTACAGTGAGCGTACCCTTTACGGATTGCTTGATGATCTGACCATCGGAATTCAACGTAGTGGTCTCAATTTCATGCAAGGTACCTTCGAGTTTGTCACCAGGAACGGTCTCAACTTCTGCACGACTTCGGATGGTTGCTCCTGCTTGCTCACCAGTGAGGTCAGCAGGGGCCAAATCAGGCAATGGTGGTTGTTCCAGGATATCTTGACTTGGAGGTGCTGCAAGCGGGTCCATCAACGGGTCTGCTGCGGGAGGCATTGGAGGCATCTCTGGCGGAGCTGGAGGTGCTGCAAGCGGGTCCATCAACGGGTCTGCTGCGGGAGGCATTGGAGGCATCTCTGGTGGAGCTGGAGGTGCTGCAAGCGGATCCATTAGCGGGTCTGCTGCGGGAGGCATGGGCGGCATCTCTGGCGGAGCTGGAGGTGCTGCAAGCGGGTCCATCAACGGGTCTGCAGCTGGCGCTTCAGGCATTGGAGGCATGGGCGGCATCTCTGGAGGAGCAGGAGGTGCTGCAAGCGGGTCCATTAACGGGTCTGCAGCTGGCGCTCCAGGCATTGGAGGCATGGGCGGCATCTCTGGTGGAGCAGGAGGTGCTGCAAGCGGGTCCATCAACGGGTCAGCGGTTGGCGCTTCTGGCATTGGAGGCATAGGAGGCATCTCAGGAGGTGCAGGTGGTGCTGCAAGCGGATCCATCAACGGGTCTGCGGCTGGTGGCATTGGAGGCATAGGTGGCATCTCTGGAGGAGCAGGAGGGGCTTCCGCCATTGGAGGCATTGGTGGCATGGCAGGCATACCAGGGGGAGCAGGTGGTGCTTCAGGCATTGGTGGCATGGCAGGCATGCCAGGGGGAGCAGGTGGTGCTTCAGGCATTGGTGGCATAGCAGGCATGCCAGGAGGGGCTTCCGGCATAGGAGGCATTGGTGGCATACCCGGTGGCGCTGGTGGTGCTTCAGGCATTGGGGGCATTGGAGGCATACCGGGAGGGGCCGGAGGGGCTTGACCGGGGGGCATAGGTGGCATAGGTGGCATTCCTGGTGGCATAGGTGGTTTTTCGTCTGTCATCTTCAATTCCTCCGGTTCACACAATGTGCGACAGATGTTCGGATGCACGCCGAGCACATAACCGTTCTCCAACATCGTGTTTGAATAATGAGTTTCATTGAGATTTTATCAAGAATATAGCGAGGGGTTGATGTAGGGTAGGACGGAGGACAGTTCATGGTCGGTATGGATAGTGGCTCCCCCCCAGTTCTTTTTGTTGTTGGAACAGCAGGTGCTGGTAAATCTTCGTTAGTAACATCTTTTCAGCGTTGGTCTCGCTTTTTGGAGACTGAAGCAATCGCAATTAACCTTGACCCCGGAGCAGAACGTGTCCATTACGACGCTGAATTTGACGTTCGGGATTTAATCTCTCTAACTGAAGTGATGGCTGAGTATGACCTTGGTCCAAACGGTGCTCAAATCCTTGCCGCTGACCTTCTGGCAGCACAAGCTGGAGATGTTGCTGAACAGCTCCATTCGCTCTCAGGGGAAATGATGATCGTTGACACCCCAGGACAAGTCGAATTGTTTGCATTCCGAGAAGCAAGCAACCATTTGATTGAAACGCTTGGTCGGGAACAATCCGCCATCATTTACTTGTTTGACCCCATGCTTTCACGGTCACCTTCAGGCTTCGTATCCCAAATGTTACTTTCATCAATTGTTGAATTCCGATTGGGACTCCCTACCAAGAACTTCCTCTCCAAGGCGGATTTGCTCGAACCCGAGCAATTGGAACAAATTCTTGAATGGTCAGAGCGACTTGAAATTCTTGAACTCGCACTTTATGATGAAGCAGGTGGACAACGAACTGAATTCGCTATCAACCAACTACGAATGATGCAAGAATTTTCCCAAGCACCAGGCCTCACCCCTCTATCCTCCGAGTTGGAAGAAGGAATGGCAGATATCCTGACCTTTGCTCAAGCCCTCTTCGGTGGGATGAGCGATGCTCGTGACGGCTTCGCTGCAGACATCGAGCATGAGAAGAACTGAGCGCACAACGCTTAGAAGCCGCCTTGCGGTGGGCGAAGCATGACTCAGCACTTGCTTGCGATTGACGATGTGGCCGAAGATTTTGAAGCGATTCTAAAATGGGCAATTGAATTCAAGCGCCAGTGGAAACAAGGTGATGATGTCGCACAAAATTTCCTACCTCTTGACACGCTCGCTATTGGCTCAATTTATGAAAAGCCTTCAACCCGTACACGTGTTTCATTCGAAGTTGGCATCCAACGCCTTGGAGGAAGTGCTTTGACGCTTCTCAAGAACGATATTCAGCTTGGAACGTCTGAAACAATCGGAGACACATCACAAGTTCTTTCCCGCTTCCTCGGAGGAATCACCTACCGTTGTTTCGGCCATGAAGATGTAGAGGAATTAGCAAAGCACGCTACGGTCCCGGTCATCAATGCACTCTCATACAAGCATCATCCTTGTCAGGCTGCCGCAGACCTCATGACCATCCTTGAGAATTATGATGAATTGGAAGGGCTCAAAGTTGCATGGGTTGGCGACGGAAACAACGTGCTCCACGATTTGATGCTTGCTTGCGCTATTCTCGGGATTGACATTCATTATGCATGCCCAGAAGGTTACGAACCCCACGAGGATGTTGTTGAGCGCACCAAAGCCTTGGCTGAGGCTCATGGAAGTTCTGTCGTCCATACAACTGACCCTATCGAGGCAGTAACCGATGCAAGCGTGGTCTACACCGACGTATTCATTTCCATGGGAGAAGAGCACATGACGGACAAAATCAAGTCGTTTGAAGGCTATCAGGTCAATGAAGAAATGGTTGCTCACATGGCCGATAATTGGTCCTTTATGCACTGTCTACCTGCACACCGTGGTGACGAAGTTACAGATTACGTGATGGACCACAAACAGAGCATCGTCTTTGACCAAGCAGAAAACCGAATGTGGGCTCAAATGTCACTCATGGCGTTTTTGATCAATCGAGGCGCATGGGAAGCAATGGGCGAATTCATGGGTCTCATCGATTAGACCAGCAGTGCAACAACAAATCCAATGAGACCGAGGAGCATTGAGGCTCTGATTCGTCCAGCCACAAGTTCATCCTCACCTTTGTACAATGGTCCATTAAGCGTGATGAGCATCAGAATTGCTGGGGTTTGTAGAACCAACTGACCAAATGCAAACGGTCCAAGCCAAAACGGCATGTAGAGGCAAACAAGGCTCGCCATGATGAGGATGTATGAGGCCATTCTCACCTTCTCTTTACCGTAGGTCATCGGAAGGGTTTGACGAAGACCAGCGTCTGCTTCCATATCCATGCAATCCTTCACCATCTCACGAGCAAGGTTCGTTGTGAATACAACGCCGAAAATCCACCAAAGCAAGGGGGTTCCAATCTGGCCAACTCCTGCTCCACCGTACAGAATAACTGCACCAACAAGAACTGAAATGACAACGTTACCCATCAGGCCTTTGTTCTTGGTTGCCGGACCATGGTCGTAGGTTACCATGAGCAAGGCTGCAAGAATGTAGATGCTGATGGTTGGTACTGCAGTCTGCACTCCGAGATTCGAAACAGAGAGCAGACCGCCAACATGTGATGCAACGCTCAGACCCCACAATAATGATGTGAATCGCTTTGCCTCCTCAATGCCAATTGCACCAGAAGGAATAGGTCGTTGTGGATGGGCTTTGCGGTCAATTTCTGCATCCTTTATATCGTTCATCGCATTGCCTGCACCCATGAAGAGCATCACGGCCAATGTGTGAAGCAGTACGGTAAGTAAAGGGAAACTTGCATTGGTTTCTTGAAGGGCAAAGAATGCACCAAGCGGGACGGTTGCTCCTGCAAGGATGAGGTTCTTTGGGCGCATCAGTTGAACGGCCGCCCCAATCGTACCTGCCATGGTTTAGTGGAGGAGGGTACTGTTCTTGATTGCTTGGCTTCAAGCGGTGGCGATTGACCAAATGCAAACTCGCATTCGAAATCCGCCGAGACCGGTTCCTTCATCGAATCCAACTTTGACAAACCTTCTGTCCCGTGCAAGGACGTTTCCAAGTTGATTCATGGTCGCTCCCCATCGAAACCGCTGGTTGACGTGGTCAAGAATATCCGTAGTATTCGCTTCACCGACTTCATTCAAGAAATCTTGGATCTCACTGCGCAATCGCTTTGTTCGACTCATTCAGGCCTCACCTCGTACGATGCGCTGGTGTAGGGAACGCATGCTGTTGCTCATCGGTCGTGGGGACGGGGATGAGCCAGCTCCTGCAAGCGGTTGCCAGGTAAGTTGGCGTGCTCGGGAGGGGAGACGTCCACTTGGATGGGCCAATACTGTTCGGCTCTTTTGAGACCAAACGGGCGGCCTTTGCTGATGAGTGCTTGAAATCATATCCTCAAAGGTAATTGTTTGTGGGTTCGGGGGTTCTTGCATGGTTCAAATTCTGTGGCGGTGGTATATCAAGCGACGAAACACGGTGTTTTTGGAAGTGAAACAGATTATGCGACGCAGTGCATTGTTATTCACTTTTCATTTTCAGTTAAAGTGAATTGTAGAGTGAAGGTTGAAGTGATGTTCTAACTCTTATTATGCGTGACGGCTAAATACGAAAGGTCGGTGGCAAGAACACCCACGCTCGTATAGTGTAGTGGCCCATCATGAAGGACTCTCATTCCTTCGACCCGGGTTCAAATCCCGGTACGAGCACTTTTCTATAGGATTGAGATTCACATATTGTGCTCCGTTGCAGTACGAAACTCTATGAATTGAGTTCAATTGTATGCATCATGAAGAAAGCATACGTTGTCTTTTTTTCGCTTATGATGGTCACACTTTCCCTTTCAGGATGCTTAGGCGGAGGTGATAACGACACCTCGGGATTGGAACAACAGATCACTGATTTGGAGAACGCAAAAGAGGATATCAATCAGAACCTCTCACTTCAAAATTCGGAAAACGCAGAACTTCAAACACAACTCGAAGAATTGCGGTTGGCATTTGAACAATCACAAATGGACCTTGAACTTGAATCCAGATTGCAGGATGAAAACTTGGCGGAAATAGAACAAATGGAATCTGAAATTTTGACGCTCTATGCGTTGATTTCAGCAGCAGATGCTAATGTCTTCATGTACCAATCATCACTCGCCGATGCAGAGGCATACAGGGACTTACTTCTCGA
>JABJFP010000103.1 GCA_018662715.1 Methanobacteriota archaeon
CATCTTGACAGTCGCTTTGTCAAGCATGGTTTCAATTTCTTCCCATGTGCGGTCGTAACTTCGTACAGGTTCAGTGGCTTTGGACATATGAAACATGCAACGGGCCGGTCGCGTCCTATTTATGGGCTATGCCGGCAAGTGTTATTCCGGCGGTGGTAAAAGTACCGAATCTACCGAGTCGCCTGTAGAAATGATTTGACCGTCACCTACCACGCAATTTGTGATAGACGCTCCTGATTCAACACGAACATGTTGCCCAAGAATCGAATCAACAATCGTAGCACCTTCTCCGATATGACATCCTTTCATTAAGAGCGAGGAAGTCACTGTGGCAGAGGTCTCAATCGTGCATGATTCAGAGATGACGGAGGAGGTAGTAACGCCGTCTACAGTCGCTCCTGCAAACTCAAAACCATCGTCTCCAACCCATGAGCCCTCGGGTAATGAGAATGGAAGGGTGTCGTACTGTTTGAGTAAAGTTTCTTGAGCTCTTAGCAATTCTTTTGGGTGACCAACATCAAACCATACACCGTTGATTGTTTCAGCATACATTGGCCAACCCATCTCTAATACAAGGGGGAACAATTGCTTGCTGAAATCAAATTTTTCGCCTTCAGGAATCAAGTCAATGACTTCTGGTTCGATGATGTAAAGGCCTGCGTTAATCACGTTACTAAATGCTTCATGAGGAGCAGGCTTTTCTTTGAAACGGCGGATAAAGCCCGACCTCAAAGAGCCATCAACATCCCCTTCCTTTGATGTTGAGAGACCTACGATTCCAAATTCGGACGGATTGTCAACCTCCCACAGTGCCATTGTGACTTTTGCCCCGTTGTCACGATGTTGCTGAAGAAGACGCTTAATGTCAAATGAGGCGACTGAATCTCCAGAACCAACAACACATGTTGCCTCAATTTTGCCACGAAGAAGCCCAACGCTCCCAGCAGTCCCCATCGGAGTTGCTTCTTGATTTACTGAGGCTTGAAGTGAACCAATAGTATCTTCCTTCCAGGACGCCACATGGGATTCAAGTTGCTCTCCACGGTACCCAGTTGTAACAATAATTTCGCTGATCCCTGCATCTACCATTGCATCTTTAACGAAATCAATAACCGGTCGCCCAAGGACTTCAACCATGGGTTTTGGTCGTGTGAGCGTGAGAGGTCTCAGTCGTGAACCTTGGCCACCGGCCATAATGATTCCAAGCATCTGTGGAGCACCTCAGCGGCGGCGTATAGGACCAAGACGGCGCATGTTCTTCTTCTTTGAAGAGGGAGAAGGACGAGTCGAGGAAGATGCAGTGTCGTTCTTACCCAAACCGCCAAACATCAACTCACCATCTTTCAACAAAGATTGAACGAGGCTTTCTGCGACTTCATCGGATTCAGCACCTGTCTTCATCTCTGCCTTGACTGCATTGTTGTGTTCGGAAATCCAAGATTTTCGTTCTTCTACAGCGAGGTTGAGTTGGTCACGAGCTTTGTTGACATCGACCATGAGTTCCTCAATTTTGGCGTGGATGGTGTTCGCCTTTTCATGGAACTCTACTGACTCAAGGTGGTGCCGGTCGCCTTCAGCTTTGAGGAAATTCCGGTGGTCAAGGCCTTCTTTGTACTCCGCCCACTTGGCATCGGCCCGCTTCAATGCTTCAACAAACATTTTGTGAGCATCGTCAGCTTCTGATTTCAAGGTCTTGATGGCCTCATCAAGGTTTGAAAGGTCTACACTGACCATCTCAAACTTAACGACTTCTGGTTCCAATTCCCCAACTCGGCGCTTCATTCGCTTGATTCGCTCCATGGTTTCTTTCTCTTTTTTGGTGCTGGAGGAAGTGGTTTGGAATTTTTCTTCAAGGGAGTTAATTTCGCTCATCAGTTGGGAGTATTCTGCAGTTGCAGATTTCTTGTCTCCTTTCTCATTTCTACGACCTTTTGCTTGACCAATCAATTCTCTGAGTTGGGCTTGGATGGTATCTCGCTTTGCTTTGTGCAGATTGCGTTCTGCGTGAATTGCATCAAGTTCGGCTTTCATCAGATCAAGCTTCTTC
>JABJFP010000297.1 GCA_018662715.1 Methanobacteriota archaeon
CACAACACCAACCTCAACTCTAAGTAACGTTGATTAATCACAAAACCAAAAGATGAAAAAACCAAAAAAGAGAACCTTAACCGTTTCAGAAAAACAGATTGCTTATGGAATGTTTGGGGGCCTACTCATAGGTATTATTACTGACAACATTGGTCTATGGCTTTCATTGGGGCTTGTTTTTGGGGCAGGCTACTCATCGATAAAAAAAAATAAAAAATAGCCTCAAGTGATATTGTTAAGTATCTTTGTAGTATAAACCACCGTTATGCAACTATCTCAAATACCAAATATCAAACACACAGAGGCTAACAACTTTTTTTTACTTGCTGGGCCGTGTGCCATTGAGGGTGAGGATATGGCCCTTCGTATTGCTGAAAAGGTACTAGAGATTACCAATAAACTTGAAATTCCGTACATATTTAAAGGGAGTTTTAAAAAAGCAAACAGAAGCCGTATTGATAGCTTTACGGGTATTGGAGATGAGAAAGCCTTAAAGATACTTAGAAAGGTTAGTGAAACCTTTAAAATACCTACTGTTACAGATATACACGGAGTTAGTGATGCTGAAATGGCAGCAGCATATGTAGATGTATTACAAATTCCTGCTTTTTTAGTGCGCCAAACAGATCTTGTGGTTGCCGCAGCAAAAACCGGAAAAGTGGTGAACCTTAAAAAAGGACAATTTATGAGCCCGGAGGCTATGGGTCACGCGGTACAGAAAGTAAAAGATACAGGAAGCGATAAAGCATGGATTACAGATAGAGGTACCATGTTTGGCTACCAAGATATGGTCGTAGATTTTAGAGGCATTCCTACCATGAAACAGTACGCTCCCGTTATCCTAGACGTTACCCACAGCTTGCAACAACCCAACCAAAGCATTGGTGTTACAGGAGGAAGACCTGAGATGATAAGTACCATAGCAAGGGCCGGTATTGTAACGGGCGCAGATGGACTGTTTATAGAAACTCATTTTGATCCTGCAAATGCAAAGAGTGATGGCGCTAATATGCTAGATATAGCAAATCTTGAAAAACTACTTACAGACCTTGTTGCTATTAGAAAAACAGTAAATACTGTATAACTCTTTTTAGGGCTTATACCCTAGCCTGCTAGCCGGTATAGCGCATAAAAAAAGCCCAACATACATTGGGCTCCTCTTGGTAAAATTTGGGAATTTTACTTTTTAAGCAATTGCTTAACAACTTGACCATACTCTGTAGAGATTACAACCATATACATAGCGCTTCTTAACTCTGAAATAGAAATAACCACTGCGTCATTGACTCCAGATACATTGCTATGTTTTACTTTTCTTCCTGTAACATCAAATAGCGTTACCTCAGTAAGGCCTACAAACTGCGGGTTTGTGATGGTAATGATATCACTTGCTGGGTTTGGATAGATGGTGATGTCTTGTAATAGAATTTCAGTGTCTTGATTTGATAGAAGATCGTTTACAACAATTTCAAACTCACAGGTACTTTCAAAACCTCCATTATCTGTTGCAGAAAGTGTGATGGTATGCGTACCATTTTCTAGGAGCGTTCCTGGACTTGGGCTTTGATCTGTCACTAAAGTAGTACTACAGTTATCTAGGGCTAAAGCCTCACCTGTTGCAAAGTAATCTGGCAATGAATAGGCTCCCTCTGATGTGATTGTTTGATCTGCAGGACATGTAATCTCTGGCGCCAAGCCATCTATTACATTTACATATGCGTAACACGTGTCTGACTCACCTATAGAATTATAAACGGTAAATTCTACCAGTATTGGAGCGCCAACATCTGCACAGCTAAACTCTGAGATATCTACGCTATATCCGTCTTGACATCTTACTCCAGAAGACCCGCCATCTAAAGAGCTTGCAGGTATGGTAGCTGTACCGTCTTGTTGAAGCGGCACTGTTACGTTTTGACAAACAGCCACTGGCGCAAACACACCCTCTTGGATATTCACTATGATGCTACATGTAGCTTCATTACCGCTTGTATCTATAGCTGTAAGGGTTACTGTATTCTCTCCAATGTTTGAGCAATCGAAAGAAGTGATATCTGCAGTTCTAGTTTCTATAGCGCAGTTGTCTGACCAACCTGCAAACAGCTCATTGAGAGTTAAGGTTACTTGCAAATCATCCTCTAGAGAAACCGTGATGTCTTGACAATCCATGATAGGAGCTGTAGTATCTAATATGGTGACAATAGCACTACAAGAAGATGCATTACCCTGCATATCTGTAATAGTAAATACTACATTGTTTTGTCCAACATTACTACAATCAAAAGTATCTATACTTACTGAGGTTGTAACGTTTGAACAGTTATCTGAGCTTCCTTGGTCTAAATCATCGGGGGTGATTGTAGCCAGACCATTTTCATCTAAAATTAGAGTAATGCTTTGGCACATAGCCGTTGGATAGATAGCATCTACTACCGTTACAGTGGCTTGACATGCGCTGGTGTTACCATTTACATCTGTAACAGAAAGTGTTACCGGGTTTGTACCAATCATTGAGCAATCAAAAGTGTCTATATCTAAAGACATACCGGCGATACCACAGGCATCAAAACTACCTCCATTAATATCTGCAACACTTACACTAGCCATACCGTCTTGATCTAGCGTTACAATAATGTCTTGACAAACAACTGTTGGCGCAAGGGTATCTTCTACAGTAACCAGGGCTATACAACTTGTGGTAAGACCGTTTGTTTCTGTGATGGTAAAGGCTACCTCATTTACACCAATATCATTACAATCAAAGGTGTACTGATCTAGCTCTATGGTTGCTTGTTGAAAACATGTTAGTGTACTACCACCATCAAGATCTGCGGCTGTAATAGTAGCCACCCCGTTGCTATCGAGTTGCAAGGTAATATCTTGACAAGCAGCTA
>JABJFP010000104.1 GCA_018662715.1 Methanobacteriota archaeon
ACCGACTGCATTAACTGCGCGAACACAGATATCGGCCATAAATGACTTCACAGCACCTGCTGATTTTCCGGTGAGTGCCGTCTTTGCCACTTCCAAAAGTACGTTGTCATCGTTATCAGTGGAGATACCATGATTTTCTAGAAGTCCAATAGCTCGTTCTGCAGCAAGGCGAAACCCTTCACAAATGACCGTTGGATGGACATTTTGCTCAATCAAATCCTCACTTCGCTTGAGAAGTTCACCGGAGAGAATCACTGCGGAAGTTGTGCCGTCATAGCAATGTTGTTCCTGAGTTTTTGCAACTTCAATGATCATTTTAGCCGCAGGGTGTTCGATGTCCATTTCCTTGAGAATGGTTGCTCCGTCGTTTGTAATGACAACATCGCCCATTGAATCAACAAGCATCTTATCCATACCTTTGGGCCCGAGTGTAGACCGAACCGCGTCCGCTACTGCCTTTGCAGCAGCAATGTTGTTTGATTGTGCAGTTCGTCCACGAGTTCGTTGTGTCCCATCCTTTAGGATAAAGATAGGAGCTTGTCCATTTCCGTACATGATAATGCCTCCGGCAAACTCTGCGAGGTTGACTGTGCCTTGAACCCTACGCTTGACTCATCGTGGGAGATTCGCGGTCAAGCTTGGCCGTTCTGCTCAAGCCATTGCTGTCCGTAATGCTTCCACTGTTCCATGGTCCAACCGTTTGGGAGACCACCCGCAGGTAGCGGGGGCATGCCATCATCAACGGGTGCCGAAGCGGGTTGAGGAGCCGGGGCTGGCGCTGTTGGCGGAGCCCCTGCTGGAATCGGTTCAGGTGAAGGTGCACCTGCGACGGGAACGGTAGGAGCGGAAGCAACCGCACCATAATTTGCAGACAAACTGTCTTCGTATCCATCTTCGCCCCAGTTTTTGTATTCATCATCATCTTCTTCTTCGCTGCGCATGATGGTCAAAAGAACGATGACACCACCGACAAGAATCAGCAAGAATACACCCCAAAGGGCGATTTCCTCAATCGGGAAGCCTGAACCTGCGCCGTCAGTAACATCTTCTGAATCAGAATCTTGCTTGATGAGTGTGACCTCTAGACGACCGTTTGCTGCATCACTTACAGTTTCGGAACGAGCCCATATAGTCAAGTTAGAAACAAAGACTTCTGAATTGAGATTCTTCAATGTGGTTTCAGTCACTTCGAGGGTGAGCGTTACTTCTCGCTCTTCGTTCAAGCCCAAAGAAAAGTCTCGGTCCAGTCGGTCTATCTTGGTCTGGAACCAAGATTTGGTTTCTGAATCATCCAATTCAATGACAACGACCTGTGCGGTAGTATACTGATTCTTTACTCGGACAGTGACTTCATATTCACCCTCCTCGTTGATGGAAACAGGTTGGATGGTGTAAATCTTCAACCAGTTTTGTGACCCTACCAGGTAGGTTGCCTCACCGGTTGCACTGACGGTGTCATCCGATGCACTTGTAGCAATGACGCCGAGTGTTAAATCGCCTTCTGCTCCGGCAAGGAAGGAAAATTCAACGGTCACGTTGAAACTCGAACCAATATCAATCTCCGTAGTTTGGCCGTTAACAAGATTGGTAAATTTAGCCTGCATACCGACTGGAATGTCAAGTGTCATATCGAAGCGGTCGGCACTGTTACCATCGTTTCGCACCTCAAAGGCCATGGTTTGAGCGGGATCGCCAGGAATGTATGATTGCCCCGTATCTTCATCGGATACGAAGACTGCAGCCGTTTCAAGAATGTCTACAGTGATGTCAATCGAGGTTGACACGCTGGGGTCAGCAACGTTGGTTGCAATGACCTTGACCGTGTAGAGGGCTGGAGTAAGACCAACCGGCATAGCAAGTCGCAGAACAAAGGCCCCTTCTCCATCCCAAGCATCGAGAACTGGAGATTGAGTTGCTGGAAGGGATGCTTGGAGCCTCCAGTTGCTTTGTACAATGCTCAAGTCATACTGTTCGTCGTCATTTCCGAGATTGAAGATATTGACGATAACGGAACGACCGTTTCCGTTAGCAGAGCCGGTCAAGGAGTATTCTTCTGTTTCCAATTGAACATCACGCATGACTGGAACTTCGATGTTGCGAACAAGTTGGTCCGTACCGAAGAGAGGAGTTGAGCATGAAGGGCATGTTGCTCGTAGGTTGAATGAGACTGGCCCCGGTGGAGCAAGTTCAGGTGCCGTAATGTTGAGCGTCAAATCAATGCGTTCACCCTTAGCCAGTGTAATCGGGTTTGGAAGAATGACTCCTGTATCATTAAGAACAGTAGCAGACCAACCACCAGGGGTACTTGTATCTGAGAAAGAGGTGACGAGATTGAAGGCAGCGTCTTTGTTTCCTGTGTTTTGTAGTCGGAAGTCAACGGTACCGTATTCGCCGGGTCCAAACGTTGCTGCAAGCAAACCTACGGTCGAGGTAAGGGCAACACCAAACTGTTCGCTAACTGCGAGGTCCATCTCAAGACGGGCCTTTTCCCCAAGTTGAGCACTGCTCGCATCGCTGAGCCATAGGTTCCATGTTTGTTGTTGAACATCTGCTCCGGCTGGAACGGTGAGGTTGGCCCAGAATTCAATGGTATCACCAGCGCCCAGAACCGGCATGATGACGTTCGTACCGTGGCTGCTGCTTCCTTCGATGTCCATGCGAATAATCGGGAACGGAACCATCCATGAATCGTTAGTCACGTTGGTCTCTACCCGAATCGTGGCCGGAGAATATCCGTTGTTAGTCAACGAACACTGGAGTACTGCCATTTGGTTTGGGGCGATGGTGTAGCCACCACTGCTTGGATTGTCACATTGCAAGTCTACTGTGTAGTCGCTAACCTTACTTACACCGAATTGGATCATGTCGTCTACGTGGAACCCTTCACTCGCTGAACTTGAGTCTGAGTTGAACAGCAGCCCGAAGGAGTAAGAGTTGCCTCCGAGGAAAATATCTGGATTCGCCAAATTCGGGATCTGTATCCACGATTCTTGTGGGTCCCAAGAAATGTTTGTCCATTGTCCTGGCGCTGCACTTGGATTGCCTTGAGAAATATCCCAAGAAATGGATTCGTAATCATCGTTGATATTACCGGACCCTCTCCATAATTCAAGAGAAACTGAGTCGCCAGTGCTCATGCTGCCCCATGCTTGGATGTGATACTGGCTGGACACATATTCGTTTGAGTAGAACAAAGACCTGCACAGGTATTGTGAGTAGATGTTGCTAATTTCGCCGTCAAGAACCGAATCAACTCCACATGTTTGGCCGGTCATCAGGTGGCCGTTGATTAAACGGGTTGCTTCTGCGTTGGATGGATAGTTGCTCCCTTCAGAAGAATGTCGCCAATGCTTCGTGCCTGCAGCACTTGCTCCGCTGTCGGTCACCCATGAACCAGCAGCGACTGCTCCGCCACCAGCAGAGGGGTATTTTCCAGAGAAGAAGGTCGAATCTCCTGTCGTAGTACCGTCAAATAGATCCGAGGTAATTGCGATTGGCACAGTTTCATCTTTTACGTCGTTCTCGTTTCGTGAATCATCACCAAAGGCAACTGTCGCCCGAAGAATGAGGCCTCCTGTCAAATCGTTGGTAGTCGTGTTGAGGATGGAATGGGCTGCCGTAGGGGTCCACGACATAGAATAGACATCTTGTTGGCCTCCTGTGAGAGGGCCAGTATTCCACGTGTAGGTCTCCATGATGAAACCAATGGGGTGGATAACTTCCAGCATAACTGGAGCGGATTCACCGATTGCACCCGTCCCAAACCGTTGTACCGTAACTTTGATTTCGATGGCAGTATCAACAAATATGTAATCCATGACGGTACCATCAGATTGAATCCATTGGGAGGCCATTTTAGAGGAGTTTCCAAGGGAAATGGTTTTGACGGTGTAGTCGTCATTGGTTCCGCCACGACCCGATGCTGCTTCTACAGGAGGTGCAACCATCAAAGCAAAGGACTGGAGGAGCATCAAGATGACAAGAGTATAGGGAGTCATTCGGCGCATATTCATCAACATTGTGAGCCAACAGGATTGAGCATAAGAAGGTGGCCTTCTTTTGGTCCGGATGCTAAGATAAGATTTCAGGGTTCACTTTGGTTCATTGCTTGGATTAAATCCACGGATTACAGCATCATTATGAGACGGAGGCGTTCGAGACTCCACCCCATCAGCAGACAAATCCGATTCGGATTCAAAGAGGCTGAGGTCAAGACCATCTAACGGTGACAAAGGTTCCTGAAACATACTCGGCGATTGGACCTCTGAATGGTGAACCGTCTCGTGTGGAAGTGCTGCAGGGACAATCACTTGTTGGACTACAGAAGGAGTATGAGTTGTCGCATCGGTTGCCGCAGCAAGCCGGTTAACTAACGAGTTCGTAACTGCAGTTTGCTCCTGTACTTCATCTTCATCCGATTCAATACCTCGCATCCACTCAGGAGGCGAACCTGCCCCCCCTCCTAGCACTGCAAGCGTGGTAAAGGCAGCCATAGGCATCACCGCCAAAGCAGTGAGTAAATTGAGGAAGGAAGTTTCAGGAATCGGACCTGCTGAAATCAAGGTTTCAAACACTTCTTTTTCGAATTGTATGTTCAAGGAGAGGTCCTTGCCCATCCAGCGGTGCACAATCCAGGTCGAAAACTGACCCATTGACCAAAGAAGGAATACTGGAAATATCCATGTGATTTTCATGGTTGCCCCTAGGAATTTACGAGCCAAAGAAGCGATTGAAATGTACTTTCGAGCGAAATATGGAAACATGCGGATTGCACAGAACAAACATATTGCATACAGCAACAGGGCGAGTTCCAATTGGCGGTTTTGATGAATCAAATCCCGAGGAAAGAGCAACACCAAGGCCAGCGGAATCGTTGCAAGCAATACCTGAAACGGCACTGCAAGGAGAACCAGCGAGCCACGAATGGCCCACAGAGTATGGCCTTCTTGATATCGGTCATGGACCAAAAGGGACAATTTGCCATGAGAGGAGGACATGTATTTTTTCCGGGTCAAGTAACGGTTGGTTGAATTGCGAGCATTTCGAGACAATCCCATCGCATGCCTCCAACCACCGTGTTCAATGACTGTGTTTGGAAGAAATCCGCCCATTCCCAGTGCGAGGAGGAGGGCTAACATACCATAGAAAAGAGAGGCAATACCGATCCAAGGAATCATGTTGACATCAACCTTAATCGACAGCTGCCCTCCACCGATATTGAACCCGAGGAGATAAGTTAATGCGAAGGCAACCAAAGGTGTAAGAAAGATTTGAGCCACCAATTGAAGGGTGAGAACAAGGCGAGCCGCAAGAGGACCAACGGTGGTTTGCCTCGCCATAAGTTAGAACCCTGACCTCTTCATCTCAAAGGTTCCCCTTCAGGAATGAGAAAAATGTCTATTCTTCAGAAGTTGTGTCAACTGCAGGAGGCGCTGCCAACGGATAGCCATCAGAGATCAACATCCGAAGTGAACCCATCAACTTCCCATCCTTACGAGGTCGACCCAAATCAGGACGTGGACGAGGGTCAAGCATCATGCCGCACTCAGAACATGCTATTTCGCCGGGCAACCAAACAGGCTCAGCATCATCGCAACAAGCGTCACTGGAAGCCGCTTGGTCCATGATTTTTTGAAGGCCATAGGCAATTTCTCGCGTCCATGGAGCCCCCGTACCGCCAACTGCATTTTGAAGTCGGGAGAGAACCATCCAACTTGTGGCAACCCACAATCCAAAACCAAATGGTGCAGAACCCCATTTCAAACTCACTGCACCAAAGATAAGTGTAATGATTGCCAAGACCATACTGGACCAGTAAAAGGAACGCATGTGAAGAACGCGCTGAGTGAGGTAAGGAGAAAGGGGGATCGGATGTGGGTGGGGTGGAAAGTTTACGTTGAACCCCTTTGCACGAGTCATGTAAAGCGTTGGAAGACGAGGGCCAATGTGTCCAATGACACCTCCAATGGAGAACATCACGATGGAACCAATCATCGACACAGGAACCACCATCACGCATTTTGAAGGCGAAGAAGCGTCTCCTCTACCTTGTCCATTCCTCTTGAAATATCAGCCTGACTGATGGTGTAAGCGAAACGAAGGTGTCCTTCACCGGAAGGCCCAAAGGCGCTTCCAGGTGAGCAAAGAACACCATCTTTCAGCAGTTCCATGGCGACTTCTTGAGAGTTCATTCCATCAACGGTAACCCTGGGGAATACGTATATCGCTCCTTTGGGTTTTTGACATTCAACACCTGGCATGGCATTAAGTCGGTCAACAATAAGGTCGCAACGCTGTTTGAATTCTTCAGCCATCATTGTGGGGTAATCGTTGGCTTTTTCCATAGCCTCCAGTACTGCATATTGCATGGCATCGTTTGAGCAGGCGGAGATGTAATATTGGATCTTAATGACCTGCTTCATCGCTTCAATATTAGGCGAGATGATGTAGCCGATTCTCCACCCAGTCATTGCAAAGGTTTTGGAAAATGAATTGACGACCATGAGCTTATCGTAGTCAGTTCCCATGAAGGAAACGTGTGTTCCTTCGAAAACGATTCGGTCATACACTTCATCGGATATAATCCACAAATCATGTTTTTTAGCGAAAGCAAGCAACTCATCACGTTGATGCTCGTCAAGAGTACCACCCGTTGGATTGCTCGGGAAATTGTAGAGAATAGCAACGGTATTTTCGTCAACAAGGGTTTCAAGGTCCGACACTTTTGGAACGAATTCATTCTCGAAGAGGCATGGATAGTATTTGCTTTCTCCCCCTACGAGGGTTGCGTCAGGCCCGTAGAGCGGGAAATAAGGTTCGGGCAGAAGGATGTTTTCACCCGGATTAATGATCGTCATGAACAAATTGAGAAGAGCGTTTGTACCCGACATGGTCATGCAAACATTTGCATCCGTCATACCTGCTTGATAGGGCTCCCATGATGCTGCAATTTTTTGACGAAGAGCAGGCATACCAGCAGTAGTGGTGTATTTGTTATGCCCGTCCAGCATCGCCTGATAAAAAGCGTCAATAGCCACCCGAGGGGGTTGGAAATCTGGCTCTCCTAAACCGAACGAGATCACATCGTCTCCAGCAAGATCGAACATTTTGCGAACCCCAGTGGGTTGGATGGCCAAAGCCCTATCGCTGTATGTCCGCATGGTAATCCGACTCCCGTATCGCATTTGAATGCAATCGCTATGACGATGCATTATCCTCTGAAGAAGAGGGTTCGTCAAGCACCAGTTCGGCGTCAAGAACTTGTGGATGTTCAGTGTTTGATTCAAACCCAATGAGGAGAAGAGGTTCTTCAGCTCGGGCCTTGAACAGCAATCCAACGATAATGAGGAAGCATAGGATTCCGGTAATACTCAAGAAGAACGTGAATGAGAATCCACTTAATTCATCTGTACCATCATCCGTCCCAAGCACCGTGGTAAACACTGGTAGAGAAGAGACACCTTCACTGTTCAAGCCACGTACCTCAAGGATTTGTTCACCTTTTTCCACATCGTTTGGATTAAATGCCATCACCCACTCAAACCGCTGCAAAGCAGAAAGGCCACCTTCAACAACTTCGTAGGTGGCTTGCATCCATTCGCCTTGGCCAAAGCGACCTTCAACCGCTGAAATTGAACCTTCTTGACCCCAGGCAATTCCCCGAACCTCATAGAGGCCAGAGGTGGTATTGAGGTATGAATCGAGGATATGAACTTGAGAAGTTACGTCAACTTGTCCTGTGAGGTTGTTATCCTTCATGAAAAAGGAAAGTTCGACTGCTGCAAGTGCATCAACCATCCCCCAACCGAAATCTCGGTTCCAAAACGGGTCAACCTCTGGGACGGTCGGTTCTCCACGTCGCTCTGAGGTTAGTTTCAGAATTTCTTTCATCTCTGCAGGAGAGAGGTCTGGGTTCGCTTCGATCATGAGCGCAAGAATTCCGGATACTGAGGGTGTAGCATATGATGTACCAGACCCACGCCCTGTGTAGCCGTTATCTTCTGCGGAGCCGCCAAGAAGATTGATGCAGGCTCCTGAGGTAACGCACCCTTCAGCCTGGACGATGTTCGTCCCCGGGGCTGAGACTTCTGGCTTCAACTCGTTGAGCGGGTTGCTGTCTCCATTATCGCGACGAGGGCCACGAGAGGAGTATGATGCAACTGTATCGTCCGACCGCTCAACCGTATTGATGTCGTCTGTTGCGCCAACGGTGATTGCGAGGTTTGACGAACCCATTCCGGACAAACCATCGTTATCCGGTCCGTCGTTACCAGCGGCCACGCTAACAACAATTCCGGCCTCCATGGCTCGGTTCAATATCCGACTGTGCATGTCTTCGCCATCCGAACCACCGCCTTCATGAGACGTGATACCCCAGGATAGCGAAAGAACGTCGATTCCGTAATTCATCTCATCAGCACCCTGCCATGCAGTGTCTTTGTTGTCGATGATCCATTGAATACCGTTCATGGCTGATTCGTAAAACTCCTGCTCGAGAACATAGTTCTCAAACGGTCCAGCACCGGCGTCGGTTCCGATACGGACATCGATGAGGTCGGCGTCTGGAGCAGCCCCATAGAAGTCGGTTTGCGTACCGCTTGCGTCAATTCCTGATGCTGCCGCCATACCCATGCAGGCGGTCCCATGCTGGTTTCCGTCGTCTGGGTCGTAAGTTCCATCGGTGCGACGAGTGATGTCACCGTAGCACGTAGGGTCGGTTGTAAGATAACAAACGGCATCATAGCCTGCAATGAACTTCTCATTCAGACCAGGATGTTCATTGTCCACACCAGTGTCAACCATAGCGATGTTAACTCCTACACCGGATACGCCAAGGTCCCAAGCACCAACCGGGTAGGCAGTAGAATTTCGGGCTTTGACGGCTGGAGTTTGGATATCACCGTACAAAACAACGTTTCCATATCGTTCGACCATAACTACATCATCCATTCCTGCAAGTTGATTTACAAGATTTGAGTCAATTTGGCCCAAAAGGACTGCGTTCACGGATTCAATGACATCGATAACCGTGAGGTTGAGGCTGGTCAGAGCAAAAAGATGGGATGATGTTACTTCCACGCCGTATGAGAGACCAATCCCAGTGGTACCGTTGTAGGTTTCCAACGAATCGTGAATTGAGTTTCGGTTGAGGTCCAGAGTGGTTCGTTCCCACCATGGTGTATCATCTCCGACCCAGGAGGGAAGTTCCTGCAGGGGTACAATTTCGCTGTAACCTTCGGGCATCCACATGAGCCCTTCTTCTGTCACAGGCGTCCATTTGTTTGGATCGATGGTCACCAATGAGCCCGTTACGGGACCCATCAATACAGC
>JABJFP010000105.1 GCA_018662715.1 Methanobacteriota archaeon
CGACCGTAAAAATGTACAAACGCTCATGGCTAATACCTCACTTCGCGAAGTTCAACTCATTCTAGAGGAGGCTCTTCGAGGCCGAGTCCATGATTGGCGATGGGAAAAGAAGGGTGAGAAAAACAGCCGAGTATTGAAAGGGGCCATGGGGGCTTTGGACCAAATGATGAATGCACATGATATGGATTCAAGAGAGGTCGTCGATCGCTTTCATCGATTTTTGACGGCGGGTCGCTCTCACTTTGACCCCAAGTTGCTAACGGCACTCTTGAACGCCCTGTCACTTTGCGATATGTCTTTGCAACGCTCTGCACAAGGGCGTATTCAACTTGAAGCGTTCTTACACCGGGTTGCCGAAATCGGCGTAGAGCACGCAGAGCAATAACCATCGGAAGCATCTTGAAACATTGTCCATCACATTGGATTGGGCGTGTAGCACAGCTGGATAATGCACCGGCCTCCTAAGCCGGAGATCGCGGGTTCGAATCCTGCCACGCCCGCTTTTTTATTTGGACAAGAGCCATATTCAACAATGTATACGCAGGTACGGTGGCGAAGTGAAAGCGGGAGAAGAGGTTGAACTCGCCGCGGCCCTGCCAGACCCTTACGGGCATGGATTTGACCGAACCGAAAATCCACTTCAGCGAACCGTTGAGAAGTGGCAACGGCAAGAAGAACTTCGTATGAAAGTCGGCACCTTTGCTCGCAAGCGTCTCCTTCTGTTGCTTCGCTTACTATTGGGGTTGAGTGTTGCTATTGTTGCTCTCGTCTCCGTCCTCTTTCCAGAAACTGCGCCACCAAATCCCGGCTATGTGATTTTGTTCTGGCTAGCGCCCCTTTCACTGTGCATCCTCCCCCCACTTCTCGCTGGAGAAGCAATGTGGCAGTCCATTCAAGCGAGAATCTCTCTCAGAGAAATTGACGATGAAGCCATTGGCGGAAAACTCTCATTGCGCTCTCAGCCCGGAATGGACCGAATTTTGGAAGGGTTAACAGATGTCCGCCGACACAACTCAGTCAATGCATTACTTGCGTTCAGTGCTGTATTTTTACTTGGCCTTGGGACGGTAATTACTGAAGATTCGTTGGTTTGGAACCTGTCCTTCCTTGTCGCAATGACGCTTGGTTTTGCCCATACATTTCACTCCTATTTCACAACCGATGCAGTTCGCCAACAAGGCGACAAAATGCCCTGCTTGGTACACCATGCACCAACTCACCACCCAACCCAACTCGGTTCTATCTTGGGAGAACTCATCGTCCTCCATCTCGACCCCGACCTTTACCTCGAATGGCTTGAATGGCTCAACGAATTTAGAAACAGCATCCTCCCTGGCTACGACAAAGATCAGTCATGGGAGCGGGTATTGTACATTCTTCATCTCCATGCAAATGATGAGCTTGACGATGAGAAAGCAATGGTCGAACTGACAGAATTTATCCGACCTGATGCATTAAGCGAAATTTTGCTCGATGAATCCTCCAAATTCAACTGGCGCTCTCTTCAACGCCTTCTAGAACACGCCCGAGTTTGGCAGCCTAGTGCGTTCAGGCTTCTTGAGCGGCTTCAACTTGATTTGCTATCAGGCTCGCCCATGCTTCTTCGCTCACCTTGGAGAATGGACGTCGCCTTGGATTCTGAATGTGAGGAGGGAACAGGTCACCTTTTCATCGCTCTAAATAACCAATCCTTCAAATCCACGGTCGCACGAATCGAAGTGGTTTGCCCAGGAGGCGAACCGGTTGTTCGCGACCATCGCTTTGAACTCCAACCTTGCCCCCCTCCACGTCACTCGGTTCAACTCAACGCCACAGGTGAAGACGATGCTCTGGATTGGGTCCCGCGATACCTGCAAAAAGGCGTCGTTCTATGGCTTGGAGTGGCCTGGGGCGGGAAATTACAGGGTGAGCGCTACGTACAAGTTATTCTTCGGGACGACGAAGGCGTCGTGATAGAATCTCGCGTCTTACGAACCATTGTGAAAAACCGTAACAGCAGTCATTACAGGCAGAAGAACAAGAAGTTGGAACAAGCGCGTTCCTGGTCTTCAAAACCGCTTCCTAAAACCCATTTGTGAACAAAAAGAGACAGTAAAAATTACTGTTTCTTGCAGACAAAAGAAGCGCGCTCCTTATGGCGGGCCGACGCTTCGGCAAAAATGTCGGAAGTGAAGTCATGGAAGCATGGGATGTCATCGTTTTGGGAGACGGCCCTGCAGCATTGCATGCTGCTGCCGAAGCTGCAAAAGAAGGAGCCAACACGTTGTTGATGTCAGCGACAGGGCTCGGAGAACCTGGAATGGCCCCGCTTACTGGACTTTCAGCCTCACTTCAAGAGTCCAATAACCGCAGTCATCGCGAGGATACTATCCGTTGTGGTGAATTCCTTTCTGACCAAGACATGGTGTCAACAACTACAGCAAAGGCGGTTAAGATCGTTGACTTGCTTGAGCGCCGAGGCTTGAATTTCCGCAGAGATGCCCAAGGCCTCCCTATGGTTCGGAAAG
>JABJFP010000106.1 GCA_018662715.1 Methanobacteriota archaeon
CGCAAAGTTCTCGACAATGTTGCAGGTGTTACTTCGTATGATGATGAAATACGTAAGGCTACCAAGCAACAAGAAAAGGTCGAGGGTTACATTGAACGCATCGGACTTTTGGAGAAAGAACAACTTGATCGCCTAGCAACTTTGGAGAAAGAAAAGGCTCTTGCAGAAAAGGCAAAGGAAGTGACTGAAGAGATTCAGCGTTCAAATGAATTGTTGCTGCAATCGCGCTATGCGAGTATGAAAAATGAATTGGAATTCCACACCGGTCAGCGAGATCAATCCATTGCAGCGAGCCAAACGCTCATGGACGAGCACAAAGAAAACGAGAAGACGTTGCTTCAACTGGATGACCGAATTGCTGAGTTGCAAAAAGAAATCAATGCGTTGACGGGAGGAGACACTTCCGAACTTGGGCGTGCCATTCGTGACCTACAAGTCAGGATTGAACTCAACAACGACCGCATTTCAGAAGCAGAGCGCGAAGACGGGGAAGAGGCAGTTGAACATGCTGAAATGAATGCTCAATGGTCTGAGGCGAAAGACGAACTCTCTGCTTTTCAAACAGAACTCAAAACTGCAAACGATGACTTGGCTTCCGCTTTAGGAGATCTTGATGACGCTGAAAAAGAAGAAGAAGCCATTAAAATCGCTTTGGAATCGGCAGGGGAGAAGAACCTTGACCTCTCACGTGCCTTATCCAAGGCTAACGAAAACACGGCCTCAAAGAAAGCGGCATTAGATAGTGCTCAGTCGGATGTTGACAGGCTTGCTCTTGAAGCACAACTTATCGGGGAGCAACTTGCAACCGCACAAGATGAAGCAGAAGAGATGAGGCTCGCCCTTGGAGAGTGCGACCTTCGGAAGGAAGAACTCGAGGACGAAGCGCCCGAATATGACCGGGAAGCATTAGCAGCGGCCTTGATTCAATCTCAACGTACCGAGCAACAATTGACAGAAGACTCGGGGCGTATTGAAAATAAATTCAGAGATGCTGACCGACGTCTTTCAAGAGCAAAGTCCGAAATGGAAGAAAAATCTGGTGCGAAGGGTCTCGCCGGCGGCGCAAGCGCCGTAATCGCTGCACGTGACCGTGGCGACCTCACCGGCATCATTGGCACCATCGCTGAGTTGTGTGCTCCAAAAGATAATTCTCACGAAACAGCGTTGGCTACAGCGATTGGTGCCGGAATGGCATCGGTTGTTGTTGACACCGACGAAGATGCTGCCCGTGCTATTCGTTGGCTTTCAGAAAACCGTGCTGGACGAGCGACGTTCCTGCCCCTCAATAAACTAGCAAATTCAAGGGCCGCTGGAAAATCAGTCATGGTTGCTCGAAAAGAGGGAGTTATTGGTTTTGCACATGAAATGCTGGATTACGACCCTCGAATCGATATTGCGGTCCGGTTTGTCCTAAGGAACACACTCCTCGTTGATTCAATGGCAACTGCACGACGTCACATGGGTGGAATTCGTTTGGTTACACTTGGCGGCAACCTCACGGAAGCTGGTGGAGCAATGGTTGGCGGTTCCCGTCGCAAACTTAGCATCACCTTTGGTGGCCGGATTCAGGGAGCTACTGAAGTTGAGAAGTGTACTGCAGAGGTTGACAAATACCGCTTGATGTCAGAAACAGTTTCCGCAGCCTTGCGCGAAGCCCGAATTAAGCAACAAGAACTCAGGGCGCAAATTAATGCCCTTGTAGATGATAGCCATGCAACATCAGTTCGTGAATTGAAGGCTGAGCGAAAGCAGTTACAAGCCACTTATTCCAAAGGAAAGGGTGTCGTCAATGGACTGGAAGAGAAACTCGCCACACTGCAGACAAGAGCTCAAGGTTCGTTGAAGTCTTTGGATGAAGCGCAGCGACAATACGCTACTGCTGAGGATGAGGAAAGCCTTGCACAATCAGTACTCGAGGCCGCAAGTCCTGAGCATTTGCGTGAGCGAATGAACGCTGCAAAACTCAAGCGTGTTGAAGCGACAGGTGTGAAAGAGCGAGCAGAAGGTTCCCTTGCGAGTGGTTCAGCGAGCCTGAATCTACTGCAACGCCGTGTTGCCGAGTCAAAAGGAAGGATCACCCGTCTTGAGTCCAACCGAATTTCTCGGAGTGAACGGATTGATACACTCTCGGCAGAACGTGCAAGCGACTTGATTACTCTCAAGGAGAAGAAGGATGAACAAGCCGTCTTCCTTGAAGAAAACCTCGGCCTTGAGCAAGAGCGCCAAGAGTTGGTAGATGAGCGAGCGACACTTCGTGTGAGAAACGAAGAACGCTTGACTAAGGCCCAAAATCACCGCCGTCTGGCAGAAGAGTTACTTCGTACCATCGCCGAGCGTGAACAAGAAGTTCAGTTGATGGCGCAAGAATTGATTGAAGCAGGACTCTCGCCTCATGAACTTCCTCATGACCTCGCCAACGTCGGTGACTTGGAACGTAAACTTCGTGTCCTACAACGCCGACTTGAAGGCTTTGGAAACGTCAATATGATGGCGATTGAACAATACGATGCGTGTCAAGACCGTTTGAACTTGATGAAGGATGAATTTTCAATGCTCCAGAAGCATCGTAAAGAATTGATTGATGTGACAGAACAACTTGAATCACAACGCAAGGAACGTCTTGTAGATGTTCTTGAGAAGGTCAACGTGAATTTCCAGAAATCCTATCATGCATTGTCCGATGGAGGCCGCGGAGAATTGTTCCTTGAAAATCCAGATGAGCCTTTCAAAGGTGGATTGGAGTTATGGGCCCAACCTCGTGGTAAATCCTCTAAGGTCAACCGTCAGCAACTCTCTGGTGGAGAGCAGTCTATGGCAGCACTTGCCTTGATTTTCGCAATCCAAGATTATGACCCAAGTCCGTTTTACTACTTTGATGAAGTGGATCAAAACCTCGATGCTTACAACGCTGAACGAATTGCAAAGATGTGCAGGGAGCGAAGTCAACGTGCCCAATTCATCATGGTTACACTACGAAAGGTTTCGTTGAAACTTGCTGACCATCACATTGGAATTACGCATGGTGGAGACGGCTGCAGCCGTCGAATCTTGGACTTTGATAGGGAACGAGCCATGGCCTTGGGTGATGCTGCATTGAAAGAAGCACAAAAGGCAGCAAAGAAGAATGAAACTAGAATTCTCAATGCTAAAGCAGCGGTTGAGGGGATGCCTCTTGTTCCGACCGAGCCAGAAGTTCCTCAGAGTCTCGGAGGCTTGGTTCCACACATGCTGGCAACATCCGTTCCTGCCGTTGAGCCGACAATGGGCGGCCTTGCTGAGCGTGCGGCAGAAATGACAGAAGATATCGCTGAGCGTTCAGAAGTCGCTCACAAAATTCTTGCTGAGGACGAAGATGAAGCCAAGGAACTGGCGGACTTGTCCTCACAAATTGAAGATGAAGTTTGAGGTGGTGTCATGGCAGAGCAACAAGCAATTCTTGACCGATGGTTCCTCCAGCAGGATATCATTGACCAGTTGCTTGCTTCAGGTGAAGACAGAGAAGATGCAGAACAGTTCAGTCAACGCATAATGGCGATTGCTGAAACTGAAGAAGCCGAACATCAGAGCCTTCATGACCCATTCGACCGTTCGGTAGCCCTGGTCATGTCTTTGGTTAGAGAAGAGGAATTTAACGCATGGGACGTTGATTTATCGGCATTCCTCAAGGTATTTACTCAACGAGTCAAAGATGATGATGACCTGGACCTTCCAGCCTGCGGACGTCTCATTCGCCTATCGTGGGAGGTACTTCACCACCAATCTGCAACATTGTTTGAGCGGATACAATCTCAGGATGCCGAGGAGGTATGGGATGACGATTTTTCCTTTGGATGGGAGGCTGAGTATGATGATGAGGCTTACTTCTTCACACAATCTGTCCTTGAAGGGAATGCTGACGATGTGTTGCCTTCGTTATTTGACGGGCGTGTTCGCCGTGATGAAGGACGACCTGTTACTTTGGGTGAATTACTTTCTGCTTTCAAGGATGCAGCGGATGACGCTGAGGCTCTAAAAATACGCGAAGTTAATCGCTTGGAGCACCAAAGAGAACTTGAAGAGTATCTCGCGGATGTTGGGGCCAGGATGCACAATGAGGATCTTGAGGGCGACATTGAGCGATGCTGGACGGCTCTGCGAAAAGCATGTGCTGAGGCCCAATCCCATGTGGTGCCTCTGGTTGACGTCATTCAGCATCTCAAGCCGATTCTGCAACGAACATTTGGAGCGCAACTTGGGGATGATGATTCCGAGGCATTTGTTGCATCCTTTATCGCTGGTTTGTTTTTGACCCATCGAAGAATTGCAAGCATCTCACAAGAAGGGGAAGAACTCAGCATGATTATGATTGAAGACATGTGGCCAGATATCACTTCTTTTGATGAGGTATTGGACCAAATTGAGCATGTGATGCAACAAGATTCAGAAGGTTTGGAAGAGGAATCAACCGGTTCAGAGAATCGGATGAATGCCATTGCTGAGCGGGCTAGGGTTGCTGAAGAAAAAGCAGCTCGCCGTCAAGCACGGTTGGAAGCAAAAACCGAACAGAAACAACCAGAGGTTCCTGATGAATTCCTTGGCGAGCACGATTGGTTGGTTGAGTAGGGAGGTGCTTACATGACGGAATTGCCGATTGAAACTCTTATTGAAGCAACCCTTTTCAGTTCGGGAAAATCAATGTCTGTTGCAGAACTCTCGGCTGTCCTCGGTTATGACGAAGACGAGATGTTGGATTGCTTATATTCTCTTCAAGCAACCTTGCGACGCAGAAGGGGGGGTTCCCTCCAATTGGCTGAAGTGGGTGTGAGGTGGGCTCTTGAGGTC
>JABJFP010000107.1 GCA_018662715.1 Methanobacteriota archaeon
GACAACGCTCCGGCAATTATATTCATTGACGAAATTGATTCGATTTGTCCAAAGCGAGAAGATGTTTCTGGAGAAGTTGAACGACGTGTTGTTGCTCAAATGCTCACCCTGATGGATGGAATGCAAGGTCGCGACAATGTCGTGGTGATCGGTGCAACCAATCGTCGTGACGCACTTGACCCAGCACTCCGACGACCAGGTCGGTTCGACAGGGAAATCGAAATCGGCGTCCCAGACCGTGATGGACGAAGTGAAATCATGGATGTTCACACGCGACAAATGCCAATCGCAGAAGATTTTGACATCTCTTGGGTACTTGACAACACCTACGGATTCGTAGGGGCAGATTTGGCTGCGCTCGTTCGTGAAGCAGCAATGCGTGCTCTACGAAGATACCTTCCAGAAATAGACTTGGAAGAGGAAACTATTCCTCCAGAAGTTCTTGAGAAAATGGAAGTCTGCATGGATGACTTCAAAGAAGCCATTCGCGACATTGAACCGTCTGCCCTTAGGGAAATTTACGTTGAAGTCCCTGAAGTTTCATGGGACGAAGTCGGCGGACTCAACGAAGTCAAGGACCGTCTCAAGGAATCGGTGGAATGGCCACTCACCAAACCTGAACTCTTTGAGCACTTTGGGATTAAGCCACCACGAGGAATTGTACTCTTTGGAGCACCTGGGACAGGAAAAACCCTCCTTGCGAAGGCAATCGCCAACGAGGCCCAGGCGAATTTCATCAGTATCAAGGGCCCCGAACTCATCTCGAAGTGGGTCGGAGAATCTGAACGCGCAATTCGGGAGATTTTCAAGAAGGCAAAGCAATCAGCGCCCTCCATCATTTTCCTTGATGAGTTTGAATCCATCGCATCCATGAGAAGCGGCGGTTCTGCTTCAGAAGGCAGCGATGTCTCAAACCGAGTCGTAAACCAACTCCTTGCGAGCATGGACGGCGTGGAATCACTTGACGGCGTCATCATTGTTGCTGCAACCAATCGCCCGGAAATGATTGACCCTGCTCTTCTACGAAGTGGTCGCTTTGAGCGAGTCCTCCACGTACCTCCTCCCGACACCGGTGCTCGTGAAGTCATCTTCAACATCCACAGTGAAGGAATGCCGTTGAGCAAGTTCTCGTTCAAGGATATTCTCACAGGCATGGATGGATTCACAGGAGCTGACATTGAGGCTGTTTGCCGAGAAGCAGCACTTATCTGCATGCGTGCTGGTAAGAAGCGTGTCACTAAGACGCACTTTGAGGAAGCAATCTCTCGTGTACGGCCAACGGTTACACCGGACATGCTGGATTACTATCAGAAGATGGAAACCCGATTGACGTCAGGATTAAGCAATATCAAGCGAAATCGTGACTTCAGTCGTGGCATGGAAACCATGTGATTTGGCCTCACCGTACCGACGCATTCATTTGGCTTCGCTGAGACGGAAGGTCCACAGAGGTAGATGACATGGCAATCTTCGGCAGGGAAGTCATAGGACGCTTGGTCGTCGACCGAACGGGAACCGATCTCGGTAGTTTAACAGACATCCACTTTGACCTCAAAACAGGAGCAATTAGCGAACTCATCGTGACGGTTGTAGCGACGGTAAGCGCAGCAGCACTTCCTTTTGAGAGCCGTGAAAATATCGTAATGATTCCCGTAGACGCTGTCTCAAGAGTAGCAACAAAAATTCATCTGAACCGCTGAAACAACCAGGTTTTTTGTGATACAATGGATGAGCATTTTCTGTCCTTGTTTGGACAACCTTCTAAAGATAGGTGAAACCGTGGAAGAGTGGGTAGTTTCTCCCAAGTGATGTCCATGGTCGGCCTGCCTGCTAATTTTAACGCGAGAAGGATTGCCCTTCAAGCGTCATTTTGGCTCGTTATGCTCATCCTCTTGATGACAATCTTACTCAATTTCATCAACTTGAGCGCCACAAACCAACTCTCGGCTTATGATGATGATTGGAACGATATGTCTGCGTTCCGACAGGATATCAAGGACATGGGGATTCAAACCAACTCACTCGTGAGCAGTCCGTTGCTGCTTGGCGACATCGAAGACCCTCGTAACACAACATACATCCTTGCAGGCGTAGAGCGTGACACCCTCACACTTCCACAATTTGATGAGGACGGTTTCATTACTATTGCATCGGACAGTGGATATTCACCCTCAGAGATCAACGCCATCGTTGAATTTGTAGAAGCCGGTGGAACGGCGCTTGTCTTGGAGGATTATGGCTACGGAAGTTCTGTTGCAGAGGCGTTCGGAGTGAGTTACATGGGCGATCAGGTATACGATACCAACTACGTCGCAGAACTTGATTTCAATTACATTTGGATGTGCATTCAGGAGAACCCATGTGGCATGAACGGTACTGAGATTGACCCGAGCACCCTGTCATCTCACGAGCGCTGGGCCAATGTCGGTGAACAAGGAGAACACCCTTGCTCCCTCTTGGATGGAGAAAGCATGACTGAGGCTGAAGCTGGCCTTTGTACTCAACATTGGAACAGTGGCGTCATTGAATACAACGGCACCTATCAGATGCTACTCAACAACGTCACGGGACTTGAGAAAATCCCAGGCGTTCGGGGCCCGCTAAGTGAAGTTGCAGTTCGTGCTATGACCAGCAACGGGGCAACCGTTGACGTTAACGGAGATGGCGAAATACAATTTGGAAGCGAAATAACACCGGCAACACCAGACCGATGGGGCCAATTCAACCTCACTATCGAAGCATGTGCACGAACCAGTTGCGACCCATCCGATGGTGGAAGAATTGTCTTCATGGCTGACGGGTCTGCACTCATTAACGCCATGTACGATTACGAAGGTTTCAACGAAGGAAAATACGGTGAAACCGCAACGCTCATGCCTGCAAATGACAATCGCAAGTGGGCCATGGATTTCATCGCTGAAGCCTTGATGAGTCAACTGGAAGGCGAAGAAGGTGAACCTGCTGAGAACGCAATGGTCATTTTTGATGAATCACGACACCCTCAAAGTGCCCTTGCGGCTGATTCTTACAACACGGTTTACTTCCTTCTTGTCTACTTCACTGGAGAGGGGTTGGCCATGCTCCTTCTCTTCCTCATCCTGTTCGTGACCTTCGAAGCAGTCCTCATCAAGAAACGTGACCCAGAACCTTGGCGCCATGTATTCAGCATCATCTACTACGGGTTTGGTGATGCCAACAGATATGCTTACTATTCCAAAGTGGAGAAAATCCGCCAAGTGTTCCTATCCAAGGTTCGAAATCAAAACGGACTCAATCGTGAAGAATTCCAAGGTATGCAAGCCAATGAACTCGTTTCAATGATTAACGACCCTGTTCTCGCCAAATTTGCGGTTGAATCAAACAACCGATACACGCTTGAACAGACGGTTGCTCTGGTCAAACGGATTAAGGCGTGGGGACGTCAGTGAGGTGAGATGAATGTGGACACGTAAGGCTGCTTTCACCTTCACTGGAGGAATCGCTCTCGTATTGATCGGGATGATGATTTCCAATCAGCAGATGATGATCTTGGGCCTCAGTTTGGTAGCCTTCATCGTCGTCAATTCGTGGATTTCAGGCCATGGTGATGTTGAAGTTCAGCGAACACTTTCTGCTGACAACCTGTACAAAGGCGATGATTTGTATGTTGAACTCCTTGTCACGAACCGGAGCAACAGGAAAACACAGATGTTAGACATCTACGATAACATCCCGCACGAGATGAAGTTGCGAAGTGGTTTGAATCAAATGCAGCTCAACCTCAAACCCGGTGAGTCTGCTCGTATTCGCTATGTTCTCCGTTGCCCATTAAGAGGTCACTATTCCATCGGACCTGTGTCACTGCGTGCACGGAACACATTCAATCTCGGTGTTGAGGACATGTATGTTGACCATCACAGTGACATTGTCATCTTCCCACAAATTAAGGACATTGAGGAAGCATTCTTGCGAAGCCGCACACCCAAGATGTACACGGGAGCAACAACTCTGCGAACACCAGGCCAAGGGTCTGAATTTTATTCATTGCGAGAGTATGTTCCTGGAGACCCATTCAAGAACATCAATTGGAAAGCATTTGCCCGAACTGGTGAACTGATGGTGAACGAAAAATGTCGGGATGCGGTAACCGACCTCTATCTCATTCTTGACAGCAGAGACCTCGCACGCATCGGAACCGTTCTCAAAAATCCGCTCGAGATGGGGACTGTGTCCGCAGCAAGTCTTGCAGCCTTCTTTTTGAAACGCCGAGATTCTGTCGCTCTTGCAATTTATGATGAGAAATTGTCGTACCTTCCACCAGACACAGGTGACAAGCAGTACTTCAAGATTCTAAGCGCACTAGCAGGAGTTACACCGAAGGGAACTATGCCGCTTCAAGCGGTTACGAACTCGCTCAGTGGAAGATTTAGTCGGGGAAGTCCAGTGTTCGTCATCTCCTCATGCGAAGGTGACGGAACCGTTCCTGCCGCTGTTCGCGACCTGGTAGGACGAGGACACGAGGTAACTGTCCTATCTCCTTCCAGCGTTGACTTTGAACGCCTCGTAAGCAGAATTCCACGTATGTCGTATGAAGTCCTGAAACTAGAACGACAGAACCGACTCACAACGCTCGCAGGTTCAGGAGCACAAGTCATTGATTGGATGCCAGACATGGATCTGTCACAGGCGTTAATGCAGGTAAGGGGGTACTGAGGATGGCAGGTGAAGTAGGTCTCCAATCAGATGTTCTTATGGAAGGCACTGCCCGTCCAAGAACACTCCATCTGAAGAATTTGAGACGCCAATGGCAAATTCTTTGCCTTCAAATCGTTGCAACAATCGCGCTCATCACCATGTATGTCCAAGTGGTCCAAACTTACGTCGTTGGCTCCATTGACCACACCATCTTGTTTGACTCCATTGAATTGCTGATCTCAGACCAGCTCCCTCTTGGCGATTGGTTAACTGGAGAAGGAAGAGACGGCCTTTCGAGATTCTTTGTTCCAATGGTCATGGGACTTGGCTTAGGCGGAATTATGGCATTCATCGCATTCCAAAGCCCTAAGGTTCAACAGAGGATTAAGTTGGGATTCATCATCGGACTGATTGTTCTTCTCGTCGGTCGCCTTCTTCTTTCTTGGTTCGCAGGAATGTTGTTTGAATTCAATCTCCGACTCCCCGACGAAAGTGAATTGGAAACCCTTCAGTGGCCTCTTCTCATGATTTTGTCGCTCATCATCCTCTTCATCTATCTCTTGCCCGTAATCATGGGTACACGGGGCATATGGGGCCTATCACGCCGTTCAATCGCTTGGGCAATCGGCTTCACGCTCCTTTTCCTAGGAATTCACGCGATTCTTACCTTCCCACTCATCAAAGGGCAACTTGGGTCTTACGGTGGCGTTCTAGCCACGCTTGAAAGTCAAACATCCGACCCAACAATCGGACTGTTTGGTCTTAATTTGGTCACAAAAGAACAGTTTGACCTCATCCTCATAGCAGTGCTCATCATGGTATTCCAAGAAGCAAGTTACGGCGTAATTCGCAACCTCGAGTATGCATTCCGACTACCAGAATCCTGCAAGCGCGATCCAGAATATGTGCGCCAAATGGATAACGTCCTCAACACTCACTTGCGACACACGTTCTTTTTCTTAGGTTTGACAGGCCTAGCGACGATGGTAGCATTAGGATTCCACAAAGTTCTCCTGACCGTGGTATCAGACACAACTGGTAGTCAATGGGCAGGACAGGTCTCTGAATCAATTGAATTAACTCTCACTTACGGATTAGTCATCTCGGCTTTACTGTTCCTTAGCATCATGGCAGTGCTGAGATTCTTTATCCCATGGCAGCGTGTCATAGGACTGATTCAGTCCCGTGGAGTCAAGGATGATACGAAGCCCGCAATCAATGACTTCACACAACTTTGATCATTGGTTGGACTGAATGAATCGCCCAATCATCTCACTTGTTGCTAGCAACAGCAATGGGAAGCAAACAAACCCAATCGTAAACCCAATCCAATTCGCATTGAACTGTTCGCTAATGTTACCTCCATAAACGAGAGTTATGACAACGACTGCAACCAGCATGAATCGTTCAAGAAACAGCGGATATGGCCGACCTTTTCCTTCTTCCCGCCCAAGGAGTGTTGTCGGTTCACTTGACAACTTTAGCACCTCAGAAGTCAACATTAGAAAGACGAGATTCAAGGTCGGCTAAGGCAGCATCTGGAGGGGAACTTGTAGCGGTAGGCGTCGTATCTCTATGCCCCCATTCAGCGTCGATTCGAGCCAATTCTGCCTCAAGTTGGGCTCGTTCATCATCAAGGTCAACCTTCGCTTGCTGTGGCGTAGCTTGGGAAATTGTAGTCGCAGGCAGGGAGTCGCTTGGTGCGGGTAAATCCGACCATCCATCGTTATCGGTAGCCGAGGATTCGGCCTGACCCATATCGATGTCTTCTTCATGAAGTAAGGCTGGCTCAAGGTCAACCAGCATGTCCTCGTCAACTGGAAGACGTTGGCCGGAAGGAATAGATTCTCTTTCAAAAGGAAGAAGACCGTCACGTTGGAATTCCCAAAGCATACCTCTTGGGATACCATCGGTAAGCCCAGATGCATCAAGTTGAGTAATGAGTTCTTCAAGAACTCGGGCAGTCTCCTCCAATCCGATGGCTTCACCGGCATCTCGTTGATCTGCTTCAAGGTAGATGTCGTCCAAAGCAACCTGAATCAATTTCCGAGTGCCTTGGGCGAGACTTGGGAGCGCTTCAGGACGTTGACAGTTGGTCATCAATGCGTGTACTTCGTGACTTGGCGCACCTAACCGCTCAATCTGCTCAAGTACATTTCTGATTCTGCGCAGCATGGTAATGGAACGATCATAATCTTCTAGCAGATGTTCCAAATCAAGGACAACATGGTTCACGGTTTCTCCAAGTTGATGTTCTAACCGTTGTTGAACGGACCAACGAGCGAGTCCTCGAACCGCACCTGCTGTTTGTGGCACCTGACGCTCAAGCAGCGTCATTACCTCTGATGAAAGAAGATGGCGTGGGGTGGCAGCGACATGGTCAACGGTTGATTGGATGACCTGGAGTGCGCGCTCAACAGCACGGTCGAGCATGGTTACTGAATAGCCAAGTTCCCGAGCATGTTCAAGGCGTTCAAGTACAGGACCTAACCCTTCGAAGGTGTTGTTGTCGTCAAGAAGAGCTTGTGCAAGCGGTTCTTCTGCAAGACGGGCCCGCAGGCGTTCTGCCTCCTGAATATCTGCTAAGGCTTCTTCATGGGCTTGAGAAAGAGTGGTTGCCTTCTCAACAAGAGAGGAAAGTTCTGCTTCTGCATGACCGCGACGAGCCCCCATATCTCCAAGTTCACGAAGAAGTGTACGGCGTTCATCCATTAACTCTCGGAGTTCAGCCTGAACGTTTGAGCGACGTGACTCGTCCTCTGCACGACGAAGACGGTCTTCTTCCATACGATTCTTTGACATGGATTCTTCAGTTTTGATAGCATCCAATTCAAGTTGATGCACGTGAACTTGTTCCTGGAGCGTGAGCACGTCGGATTGGCTTCGTGCATGGCGCTCCCTTGTGGTACTCACTTGTTCGGTGAGGACACGCAAACGACGCTCTTCATCCTCGCTTTGTTGCCGTATTGTATTGAGGCGCTTGCTACCTTCTGTCAAGTTCGCCTGGAGTTCGGCTTCCTTGAGCGCAAGTGTTTCAATCATCTCCTTTAGTTCACTGCTCGCCTCTGCGTCACCCAAAGCCTTCGCCAATTCTGCAGCACGCTCGCTGACTTGATGTTCAAGTTCATTCACTCGACGTACGAGACGTTCAGCTCGGTGTTCAGCATCTTCCGACTGATTACGAGATTCAGCGAGGTCCACTTGCAAACTGTTGAGGCGGGCATGTGCATCTTCAAGGGCTACGGTATGGTTTTGGCGTGTTTCACTCGCTTCACGAGCAACAATTTGAGCAGCAGTTTTCTTCGTCTCCAATTCCTTGTTCTTACCTTCAAGGATGGCCTTAGCCTTGGTCATTTCATCCAGTGACCGCTCAGCCGCCTCAAGTTTTCGGCGTAATCCGGCGTCAACAGCAGCCACTGCTTCCCCTTGCATTACCGGTAACCCGTCTCCAACTTCCATACCGGCGGTTGAAAAATTGACCTTTCCTCGTTGAAGTCGCAATTCTTCCAAACCCGCTTCAAAACCAAGCATTTCTTCCAAAGAAGCCCTGATTGAAGCCTGTCGAGCTTCTGAACGGGTTCGTACGGTTGATAATTGGTCACAAAAAGATTTCAGTTTGAAGGTTTCAAAGGAGCCTGAATTTGAGGAGACAACCGTACCTGCTGCAAAGCGAATCAATTGCAATTTTCGCTTTGGTTCAGTGAGCATTGTCATGGCTGCGCTTTCATCATCTGCGTTCGGAGCCCATAGAGCAACAGGAACACCTCGGGAAAGAATGAGTGAAACGGACTTTGAGGAAGCTCCTGATTGAATGTGGCCGGTAACCTCCTCTTCCATTCCCGCTTTGAGCATGGAAAGGATGGCATCAGGGCCACCTCGCCCTTCACGAAGAGGGAATCCATCAGGCAGGCTTGTCCCGTGCTCTCCAATCGAAGCAACATCGCCCTCAAGCATGAGTGAGACAGAAGAGAGGAGGCGGGCGTGATTTGCATCCCTTTCTGTCCAAATTGCAAGAGCGATTTCACCACTTTGGGCTAAAAGGAGTGCACCATCCGAGGTGTGGAGGGTCCAATGACCCGAAGGCCCCAATCCCAACCCTAAGTTGATATCTTCCACACGGATATCAGAAAGAATACTGTGAATCTGAGCCGATAACGACTCTGCTTCTCGTGGGAGTTCACCTGCTTCATCAATGAGCATACCCGAATCAATAGCGATTGCTCCTCGTACGGTTTCATTCTCAACCAGGTGGTTCAGTACTTTTGACAGGTCTCTCGCAAGGAGACGCTCAACGAAATTCGTCATTGAGCGAAGCCCTTGTCGGTCTGCTTGATGAACAAACGCTTCGGGAATGAGTTCTGCGACATCACCAAGTCCTGCGATTGTATATTCCGTAGCAGTGAAGCGTACTTTCTGCTCAGATTCTAATGCCAGCAAGGCATGCTGAGCCTCTTCTCCAGCGAGCAAATCCCGCTTCTGAGTGTATTTACTCCCTTCAGCCAACCATCCAACAACACGCCCTGCTCGCACAAGACGATGCCCTGCTGGAGTTTTTCGTCGCCCCACCCATGTTGAAATAACACCGTGTGCGAAGGGTTGCAGCGTTCCAGCGGTCAAATCTATGTCTTCATCGACTGGAGTTCCAAAGGGCATTTCAAACATGTTAGTTCACCTACATTTCAGGGGTTGTTGCAAGAGACTTGCGATTGAGGTCCACGCTGTGTCTCCACCTCGCAAGTTTTCCGCCTTTTCCGTGCAGCATCAGAATGCGGTACGGAGTAACGATGTCGATCATGGTCCTGGTATCACTCTCTTCCCAAATCTCGTAAAGTTCACCGAGACCAAGATTTTGAGTTGCTTCCAGAGCAGTAGAGGTCATCATGACAGTACGTCCAACGTCAGGAAATGAGCCTGATTGTCCAACGCTGGCCATGAGACGTCCTCGGTCATCAATCATCAGAGCTTGTTCGACACCGTTTTGGGTCGTCAAAGCGGATAATAGCCGTTGTAGCATGGTCGCTCAACCTCAGTGACACCGCTGTAGCCTTCAAGAAGTTTTGCGCTCAAGAATGGTTTTCTGTTGATTTGGAGACCCTATTGGAATTTCCAACTGGAAAATATAGTTTAGATCCTAGAAATCAAGGCGATGTACCTTGATTCGGAAATTTTGAGCAATGGAGCAATCCAATCAGGCACCAAATGACCAAATGTTCAGGCGTCCTATCGTAATAAAAATTTCAATATAAAAATCAAATTTCCTATTAGAAAATTGAAATTTATGTCTGCCTTGGTAATCTCAATTCTGAAGCCGTTGATTTGAAACACTCCAGCGACGCCCCACAGGTTATGGCCGAGGCAGAAACGGAGGGACCATTTCAAATCCCTACGTGCGATTCCTGCAACA
>JABJFP010000108.1 GCA_018662715.1 Methanobacteriota archaeon
CGATGTTCAACTTCAGTGATGCGACCCTGTTCCTCATCTGCATCAGGGTCAGGTTCGGGTACTTCTGGTTGAATCAAACCGAGTTCCATGTGATTTTGATCTCGGAAGTTATCACGAACTCTCCAAGATTCTTGCTCATGCTGAGGCATTTGAGAAATTTGAGGCAAGTTGATGACCAATCTCATGCCTCCACCAGTAGTGCTACGCAAACGGGTGGAAGTACTGTACTTTTCAGCTAACGCTAGGGCTCGAAGACGCTCATTTCGCCGTTTCCACGCACGAAAACCATAGAGCATTCCTCCAGAGCCGAGTACGAATCCAGCCCCTACTGTAATTGGTTCAACCATTGACAGAACACTCTTCTACTCCTATTTGGGAGATGCGGTGGGATACTCACGCCAAAAATTCAGCATTTAGTGCGTCTAAAGATGCTTGAGAAGGACGCAGTGTCTCATCTGGGACATCCAGAAGAGGCTCATCGACCAATCCAAGGTCTTCAGCAAGCGATGGTTTGGTCGCATCAAAGTACAGAAGGCCTGTAACGTGCTTGGCATTGACCTCTGCATCATGCAGGGCCGATAGAGCGGCCATTGGACTCGATGGGTCATGCTGTTCAGAAATGGTTTCCAAACGAATCGTTGAGCCATCGTGCAATGTAATATCCCGGAAGTGTCCTTCGGGGACATCTACCTCTTCTACTGGATTGAAGTGAGGAATATAATCCGCCATATGCAAGGTGATTTCGTTTTCCTTAACGTAACCGTAAGAACGCATGGATTCATCGTTATTGTTGAAGGTAACACAGGGTGAAATGACGTCAATAAGAGCGAATCCTTTGTGGGACATTGCTGCTTTAATCAGAGAGCCGAGTTGTTTCTTTGAACCTGAGAAGGAACGTGCTACGAAGGTACATCCCAAATTGATAGCAAGCGCACACAAGTCAATGGGTTGCGTTTCGTTCACAGTTCCCTTCTTCTTTTTGGAACCAACATCTGCTGTTGCAGAATACTGACCTTTGGTAAGCCCGTAAACACCGTTATTCTCAACGATGTAAACCATGTCCATGTTCCGGCGGATGGCGTGAATCAGTTGACCGATTCCAATGGATGCAGAATCTCCGTCCCCTGAAACTCCGAGGTAAAGGAGATCCTTGTTGATGGCGTATGCTCCAGTTGTTACCGAAGGCATTCTTCCGTGAACGGTGTTAAACCCGTGAGATTGTCCAAGATAGTATGCTGGTGTTTTGGACGAACATCCGATACCAGACATCTTAGCAATACGATGTGGTTGAATTCCATTTTCCCATGCTGCATTAATGATGACGCTGGAAATTTGGTCGTGACCACATCCAGGACAAAGTGAGGATGGTCCGCCTGTGTAACTGTCTTTGGGTTCGTTAAGAACGTTCAATTTGACCGCTCGGGCTGGTTTATCGCTCATTGGGACACCTCCTTGAGTTTCTCTTGGATGAGTTCCGCATAGATTCTGGCTCTTGGGGGCATTCCATCGCTGTAAGCGACCGAATGGACCTTCGTGACCAAATCATTTGGCAGTTCGCGCCGAAGAATACCATAAAGTTGGCCGTCTCGGTTGATTTCTAAGACAATAACAGTTTCATGTCGGCGAATAAAGTTCTCGACTTCGGAGTGAAGAGGTAGGGCTCGGATTCGGCATTGGCTGACTTTCATTCCGGTCTGCTCGAGGATGTCGTCAATTTCTTGAATTGAGTTTTCCATGCTTCCCAGGAATACGATACCGACTTCACACTCTTCTTCTTCACGGAGCAGTGGAGCGGGTAATTCATCGCGAGCACCGTCGATTTTCATTTTGAGTCGCGCCATGAGATTGAAGTAATCTTCTGGCTTTTCAGAATAGACCCCCATGGGGTTGTGCCCTGTTCCACGGTAGAGAATTGGAGCCATTCCTGAACCTGGTAGAGTTCGGTATGGGATACCGTCTCCGTCAACATCAAGATATCGCCCGAAGGTCTCGAAGGCTTCGAAGGCTTCTCGCTCACGAACTACCTTTCCTCGGTCCATGGGGATATCGGGGTAGGTGAATCCTTCACAAGCCCAGCGGTTCATACCCAAATCAAGATCGCTCATCCCAAACACGGGAGTTTGGAATCGCTCGGAATAGTCAAATGCTCGCCAGCCGTATTCAAAACACTCCTCAACCGTTCCGGGAATGAGAACAATGTGTTGTGTATCTCCGTGACTGCCCTCGTAGAGCATGGCGATGTCCGACTGTTGAGTACGAGTAGGAAGTCCTGTTGAAGGGCCAACACGAGTGACGTCCCAGAATACGGACGGGACTTCAGCAAAGTAAGCCAAACCAATGAATTCCTGCATGAGCGAAATACCTGGGCCAGACGTTGCAGTCATTCCACGACCACCTGCCCAGCCAGCGCCGAGAACCATACCTGCTGCTGCTAGTTCGTCCTCAGCTTGGATGACAGCGCACGTTGCCTCGCCTTCATCGTTTGACCGAAGTCGGGGGATGTAGGCAATGATGTTTTCAGCCATTGAGGAAGAAGGCGTAATCGGATACCAAGCGAGAAGTTGAACACCGCCATAATGGGCTCCAAGTGCCGCTGCTTCGTTTCCTTCTATGAAAAATTGAGGACGGTCTACCTCACGGGACTCCGTTGTGTAAGGGTCTGTTTTCGTGAGATTCTCTTTACAGTAATCTCGTCCGAGACCCAACGCAGTGATGTTGAGTTCGATGGCGCTTTCTTTGCCCTTGAATTGACGTGCGACGGCAGATTCCAAACAGGCTTGGTCAATGTCCAAAAGTTCAGCCAAGACACCGACATAGACAATGTTGGTCACCAGTTTCGCAATTTTTGGATTGATCTTTCGAGCGAGTGAACTCATCGGGACCGGATACGAAATAATGTCTTCACGCTCCACAGTCTTCTTTTTGGTATCGCTGTTCCAAATGATGACGGTTCCTGGTTCGGCTGCAGCCAAATCTTCGTCCCACGTGGCAGGATTGACAAGAATTTGGATGTGCGTACGGTCACCAGGCGCCTGATATCCCAAGTCGGATAGACGGACAATGTACCATGTCGGTAGGCCCGAAATGTTTGATGGGAAGAGGTTTTTTCCGCTTACAGGAACTCCCATGTCAAAGAGAGACTGCAGTAAAATGAGATTTGCAGACTGTGAACCTGTCCCGTTGGCTGTGGCAATGTTGATGGTGAAATCGTTGATGATTTTGTCCATGGTTGTTGTTCCCCTGCGAGGTATGGAGTCGGAGACCCGTTCCTCTTGGTTCCTTGGGGTTAGCACGCACCCTTTCAACATGTTGCCTTCTCATTCCGCTAATTCCTGTCTTGCGAATGAAATTTCACCTTGAGGGTGATACTCAAAACAGAGAGGCCCGTCGCACGGGTTATGGCGGACGAAGCACTCACGACTGCATGGCAGAAAGCCGAGAAGGCAATCATCAAAGGAAAAGGCGAGTCTGCGCTCAAGATTTTGAGAGAAGTTGACGCCGATGGAAGCGAACCAACCACACTCCGCCTTGCAGGCCATGCGACATGGTTGAACGCCAAATCACGAAATAGCCGCTCCGAGTATCGCAAGGCTGCTGTATTGCTTCGCGACGCCGTCAAAAAGGCTCCACGCGATAAGAAAGCGGACAGCACTTACAACGATCTACTCAATGAGATGCAAGATAAGGGGTTCCGTGAGACTACGTTTCCTCGCTTGCTCAATGATGGCACACCAACTCCTGCGGGTATCGCAGCGATTTTTATCGCTGGACTGTTGCTTCTCGCCGGCATTAACGTCGCATCAACTTCAAGTCAAGAAGGACTACCGACGGAAGCCACACTTTCCTTTACATGGACCAATGTGGATGGAAGTTCAGGAAGCGGAGATGTGATGGTTGAACTGTTTGCAGCGGACGCCCCCATACACGTTGAAAATTTTGCACTCTTGGCGAATGATGAGGAGTATGACGGTGTCATCTTCCATCGCGTCATATCGAATTTCATGATGCAAGGTGGAGACTTCACTAACGAAGACGGAACTGGAGGCCATGCAGGGAAATTCTTTGGGTATTGTAACGGCCAAGAAGCGGCCTCATCAAGCGAATGCGATAAGGAATCATACACGATTGAAGATGAGGCTGATAACGGACGAGTCCACAGCCCGTATCACCTCTCGATGGCAAAAACAAGTGCCCCTCACACCGGTGGCTCACAATTCTTCATTGTTGACCCCGATGCAACAGGCGCAGACGGAACACCGGGAACCCCTCACCTTGATGGCGTACACACTGTATTTGGACAAGTCACCAGTGGATTTGAGCACATTGATGCGATGTCGAGTGTCTGCGATGGAGGCTGCGAGTACGATAAGCCAAGCAATGACATTACCTTGGTTACTGTTGAAGTAGCCGGCGAATACTCACCTTGGTACAAATTCTGGTGAAACTCACTTGAACCGGAATTGGGTCAGCAGATGAGAAGAGGGATTTCTTCATAGACGCGTGCGTTTTGGAAGGAATCATGGCCACCTTGGACCCCTTCAACGCTCGACGCCCACTTGATGTAGGCGGAGAATATTTTGCTTTGGATGCCCTTGACGCAAACGGCCTTCCAACCCATCACCTACCTTATTCCATCCGAGTTCTCCTCGAGGGTGCGCTTCGTGCTCATGATGGATTTCTAATCACCGAAGCCGATGTACGCTCAATTGCATCGTGGTCGCCCAACGGAGAGCGTAATGAAATTCCATTCCGCCCATCCCGAGTGATTCTTCAAGACTTCACAGGAGTCCCTGCTGTTGTTGACCTCGCCGCACTGCGTGACGCCATGGTGGAAATGGGTGGAGACCC
>JABJFP010000109.1 GCA_018662715.1 Methanobacteriota archaeon
ATGGTAGAGAATTTAGGGAACGCTCCGGAAACCACCACTTCACTGCAATGGACTGCTCCTTCATGGGGAGGTTCACCATCACTTCACGATGCAAATGGAAACGAATTGTTTTCGATTACACTTCAACCTGGGGAGTCGCGAGAGTTGTTTGCTCACTTAAACACGCCAACGAGTGCAACTTGGGGTTCCCAAACACAAACAACACTCACGCTTTGCTTGGGCAGCGGAGAAGATTCACTGTGTGAATCCCTTGAAGTCGGTTTTACTGCTTTGAAAATTTCTGCAAACCCCTCTCACCACCGGTCCCTCCCAGATGCTACATTATCGTGGCAACTTGAGGGCAATATTCCTGATTCAGGAATGGTTCAATGGAATATGGCTCAAGCCCAGATGCTTCAATCCGAGTGGCAGTGGTCCGCCAGTGGAGACTGGAGCATCAACGGAACCTTCCTAGAAGCCACTGGAACCAGTGGAGATGCAATAGGCGGCCTCCTTACCCTGTACCTTCCACCAAATGCTGAACCACAGCGCCATTCATTCATTGAATCTGATGATGTTGACAACCTTCTTGAAATCAACATCACATTACAGGTACTCCAAGTATTCCGGTCGAACGTATCAATCCTTGAGCCCCTACCCTTTGAGGAAGGAGGGGTTCTCTCGCTTAACGTGACTGAAGAACATATGTTCCTTCTTTATCTTGAAAATCCTGGAAACGGTCAAGATACATTCCGTCTTACTGCCGAGGCCAAAATCCATCAGGAATCCCTCACTCCTGAAGTCAATTTCACCTATTTCGGTGATGACGACAATCACTACGAATCAACGCTGGGGGCAAGGTCAACCGGGATTGGTAGAGTTGATGTGTCCTTATCACAAGAAATCCCAGCACAGGTACCATTTGTATTGGAATTCTCTTGGACCTCTCTGGGAGGAGATGAAGTCGTTCATTCTACCTCAGTTCTGATTCAAGCAGCCCCAAGCCGAGAATGGAGCGTCACCAACAGTGGGCCAGAAAACCTTAGCGTGTCCCCTGGAGATGAGATTGTCATCAATTTGAGCGGAGTTAATCATGGGAACGCCCCCGATGCCCTCACACTTGAACCTCTCTTGTTTGTCCAGCATGTGGACTCAGACAATACGGCATGGTCTGCATATCCGTCAACGAGTCCAATCGTAGAAATCAACCAGTCTACAAGTGGAAGCGTTACTGTTCATGTCCCTGATGAGGCATGGCAAGGAACAGAAGCAACGGTCATGATTGCGCACATCTCCAACGGCTACACTCTTGGACATACCAATGTCACGCTATCAGTTCAACAAACCTCAGGTTGGAAACTCAATCTAACAGATGCTCAACTCGAAATTGACCCTGCTGGCCAGAACATGACGTTGAAATTAGAACATTTGGGCAATGGATTTGAAATCCCATACTTCAGTAAAGCTACCGCAGGTTGGAACATCACCCTTCCTGATAACCACTCCGTTGTATCTCCGTATGCCACTGACACGTTGGTTGTCTTCGTCCAACCTCCATCAGACGCCGTAGCGGGTGAAGTGGGTATGATTTCAATCAGGATATCAGACGATGATTTAGCAGGTCTCGTCATTGAGGAGGTACCCGTTCGCATTGGGGCCGCACCAAACATGACCGTTGATCACAGAAGTTCATGGATGGTATCAGATGAAGGTGGATTCCCAACAGCCTGGGTTGAAAACAATGGAAACGATATTGCCTTACTCTCGTTTAGCGTGAGTGGCCTTCCAGAAGGGTGGACTACGCAACAGGGACAACAACTTGTACTTGCACCAAACGAGATTAAAGGAGTCCCTCTCAACCTCATACCGCACTCTGAATGGAATGGCCAGCGCTTCTTGGTTGCACTTCTCGTAGACCATCCTCTACTTGGTACAACAACACACGACATAGAAATTGAACAAGCAAATGTTTCGTTCTCACAATCACCCGTGATTGATGCATACATCGGTGTTGAACGCTCTGTATCCCTTTATGGACACGGTGCAAGTGATTGGGACTATACTTCAAGTTTAGACATCCAAGAGAAACAAGGTATTCTCTCCTTCATTCAACCTACGACATCTGGAGAAATTAACGTTGAATACTCCAACAGTAGTATAGATGGAACACTTTCGCTCTATATTGTGGCCCGAACATATCCAGATGCTTCGGCAAGCTGTGTGCTGGATGTTCAATCTATGGTGAACCTCGGCATTGAGGCATTGGATGGAACAATAGGAACCTGTGAACTCATCGCTGGAGATCATGATGACTTACGAGCAGTATTAACGGCAATAACCTCGAATGGAAATGTCTTGCCTCTAGATGAAAACGCATGGTTTGTCTCGGCTGGTGGGAACCGGAGTATCGACATAACTCTGAACAACTGGGACCCAGCACCTGGTGAGTTTGTGATTTCGTTTGCTATACTCGACCAGTACGGAAGAACATTAACGCAAAATGAACAAGAAGTTACGGCCCGGGAAAGCGGTTGGAACGTCGGAATTAGTTCATTCAGTAGCGAAGGAGCCATCACAGTCGGTATCAGCCGTGTTGGATATGAACTTCTGGACACATCACTCTGCCGGCTAACAGTAGAAGCCGAAAGTGGGTGGGAAATTGAATACATTGTTGATGTCGCAAATTCGGATTTCGCTCCAATCTTTATTATCGAAGACCCAGGTGTTTTGAGCAAGGATGACAAACTGACGGCTACCATTGGTTGCAGTACACCGTATGATAGTGATGATAACCCTGACGACGATTCAAAATCAATTTATTATCAACCAGAAAACATACTTACCGTCTCATCAAGTGATGTCGGATGGATAGTAGGTATCGCTGCTGTAGTCCTAGCCTTGGCTTGGTTTGGTGGACTGATACGACCTAAGGAACAAAATGATGAGCATCCAACACCAACTACACCACAACCTACACCATCACGCACTACCACCACAACCGCCTCAAACGATGAAATTCAAGTCGTTGAAGAGGATGATGGCTTGAGTTTTGAAATGAGTGAGCCTCCTGTTGTTGAGGTCGCTGAGATCGATGCGACAGAGGAGGTACTGCCGAGTACCATTGAAGTGTTTGATGAACCAGAATCGGTTGATGAATCTCCGAGTGGTCGTCTTGCATCCTTGCGTTCCGAACTTGATGAAGGGGACGCCGTTGAACCAAGTGAACCTCTAGAAGACAGAATGAATCGTTTCTTTGGGAACTGAAGATACCTGAACCAAGCCCTTATGACGGTTCGGCAGGGGGGAGAAAACATGGAAGAACTTCCACTCGCCTCTACTTCCCCGTTCTACACGCTTGATGCATGTAATGGTCTGCTGGCTGAGAAAATCATCACTGCCATTGAGATGTCGGGAGATGATTCAGGAAAAGCCTGGAAAAGCCTCGTAAGTCAGGAGGAAGCACTTCTTGAACGCCTGAATTCTCAAGGTATTTCCACACACAACGATCTTTCTTCAATCAAATGGGACCATGCAACATTATTGTTTACAACAACCATTGAACTATCAAAAGATGGAAGGCCAGTTCCTCTCGGTGAAATATTGACTCGTGAACGATTTGGCAGATTTCCTTGGGAAGATGGTTCTCTGCTCGGCTATTTCCTAACGTATATCAGGCCAAATCGTGCCATAACGGATAATGATGGGCAAGACATCTATGATACAATTGTATCTTTGTTGACAAAACTGACATCCTATTGTACAGAACAACACCGTGGCCATAGAAATTATGAAGATGGTTTTGGCGGAATGAATATCAAAGGATTCATCACGTCCGAGGAAGTAAAACTCCTACGTAGAAACTTGTCCAGTAGAACATGGACTGCATCATACGATGAACCCCTAGATGGGGGCGTTGCAGACGCTGCTAAGCATTTCATGACGTTGCTCAAATCAGCAGAGCGAAGAGATGTAGGCGTGATGTTTCGCACGCATGCATGAACTCAGAACGATTGAGAAGTTAGGCGCTCATACATCGATGCGTAAAGCGCTGCAGTTTCGTCAATTACGGATTGAGGTAATGCAGGAATCGGTGGCTCTTCCCCACCTTGGTCACGAGCAATTTTGAGTTCTGTTTGGTGTCCCGTACCGATGTAATGCGAACGAACAAATTCCTTCGAGAGTTCAATACATTCTCCATTAGCATATGCTTCAGCGTCCCACCAGCGATCCTCATCAAGTGTGCCAAAGGTGTCGACAAGAACGACTTCCCGGTTGTCACCTAATGCAAATTCTTTCTTTCCATCAACGTGAATAAGTCCGTTCTTTGCTGCCTCTTGCTCAATAATCACATCAACCTCTAGTGCTGCCTTGACAATTGCCTCATATTCGTCTTCAGTGATGTTTGAAATTTCCAGTGCTTCATCACGACCGATATTACGGTCAAACTTTTCGAATTTGGTTGTAACTTCAACAAAGGGCTCGCTCAACTTGACACCATATTCGCAATCAGGGGAAACGCCCAGTTGCTCAGCGGTTAACTCTCCCCGTTCAAATCTCCTCCAAGCTGAACCTGAGAGGTAATGACGAACAATAACCTCGAGAGGTACGAATACCCACTCCATGTCCCGAGGAATGGCTCCTGGTTCCTTGATAACTTCTACTTTCCTTACGAGACATCGGTCTGCCGCATTGACTTCAATGAGATGCGTTTTACAGATACCAGCGGCCTCTACAAGATTAAACCAGTGAGCAGTAGTTCGGTTCAAGGATTCTCCCTTTCGGGGAATAAGAGAGGGAATGATCTGATCAAAGACTGAAATTTGATTTGTGAATCGAAATTCCAACATGCTTGGATCATCGGTTGACCATACTTGCTTCACTTTTCCTTGGTAGAGCATTTCTCCCATGTAATTTGCTTGGGAAAACGGCCTTTGAACCTTTCACTTGCAAAAAAAGGAAAGATATTACAAAAATCCAAGAGCATCTTCAATCCGATTGAGTTCAGGACCTGTGGTTTTGGTACCAGAAACAGCCCCTGTATTGGATGCACAGACCCCTGCTCCAACGTATGGAGAACCAAATGAAACGGTACCGACCATTGGAGGTACGCCAAGTATGCCCTCAATGAGCATGGCTTCATCGGGAGTCACGTCAGGATGTAGAAGAACGCCTTGGTCGTTAGCAACAGCAAGGCTCCCAACGACATCGTGTCCTGCGACGGTGGTAGAAACAATATCAACACCAAGGACTTCGGCAAGAATTTCAAGACCATCGTGTGGAATGCTGGGAGAGGCTACTGCACCGTTTTCATTGGCAACAAGAAGGTTTCCGGCAGTATTGACGCCACCTTCCATGACAACGACATCTCCAAAGGCTGTTAATTGGTCAATATCGCTCTCTGTAGCAATATCTGCAACAGCAATTCCACGTTGGTTCCCGCAAATAAGGGCTCCAATCAAGTTGGAACCACCTATTGAAATTGGGTGTAGTTCAAGCTCCAAGGCTTGTTCTATTTTTTCGAGGATTGGTTTTGGCATTTCTGGAGGATGAAAGACAACACGTCCGACACAGGCCAAGTGGATGCCAACTTGGTCGCTTCCAAAGATGTCTACGGTATCGATTGGCATGGTACAACTTCCCTGTGTATGTGTTTGTTCAAAAACGTGGTGATGATTGCCAGAACGCAAAAAAGGCCGGTCTCCATGGAGGAGAACCGGCCTAAAGCGCCCTGACGGGTCGAGGATAGATCCGGGGTGAAAAGAGAGGGGCACAGTGACTTCCTTTCCCGTGGACTCTCGTACCACAGTAATGGGAGAGACGCAGAAGGGCTTGACTTCTGGGTTCGGAATGGGACCAGGTAAACACCTTCGCTGTGACCGTGCACCCATCTCTTTTCGAATCGGATCTGAGGTGCGACATAGCGTCGCAAATGAATTGGCATGATTTTTAGACGAAGGGCACTCATGGTGCGGTTACGTACACGGAAAAAGATGCTCGAACATTAGTGCTGCTGGACTGAATACGTCGCCGAAGCTTCGTACTTACATCCGCAGTCTATCATCTCGTCTTTTACGAGCGTTCTGAGGTGTCTCGTCTTTGGGGTGGCTTCGAGCTTAGATGCTTTCAGCTCTTATCCTTCAGGGCGTGGCTACCCAGCATTGCCTTGCCAGACAACTGGTAAACTAGTGGCCCCGAGCCCTCGTTCCTCTCGTACTAAAGGACCCCTTCCATCAGACACCTTACGCGATTCTACCACCAAGCAACAAACCTGTCTCAC
>JABJFP010000110.1 GCA_018662715.1 Methanobacteriota archaeon
GACGGGGCATGGTTCCGTTTTCTTATCTGGTTGAGGATAGGCAAGCGGTGTTTTTCGCCAGCGACCGACCGACCAACGGTGCAGAAGAAAAGGGCCAAAGGCAAGAGCGCCCAAGCCAATTTCTGCAAACGCAGGAATCCACACCATGCTTGTTTCAGCAACGCTCCCCCCTTGATACCTCCCCTGTAAGCAATGGTTGCACAGTCGATTTTGGGCGGTACATCTTCAACCCAATGCCCTGTGCAATGACCATGCCTAAGGTGCTTCACATCGGTCCATGTGATTCACCAGGTGGTATGGCGAACGTCATGAAAATCTTAGCTGAACACCCCCCAGAGGGTTGGGAGGCGGAACTGCTTGCTTCTCATGTTGTGGGCTCATCTTGGGCCAAATGGAGGGCCTACCGAAAGGCGAGAAGCACCCTCATTCGAACGCTCAACGATCCAACACAACGACCTGATGTGGTTCATCTCCATACGGCCGCGGATTGGTCCTGGTGGCGCAAACGTAGGTTTGCATTGCTTGCACATGCCGCAGGTTGCAAAATTGTGGTGCACATTCATTCTGGGAAGTTTGACACTTGGCTTGGCGCGAGCACCTCAAGTCGGTGCGAGCGATTTAGGCAGACCATCGAAGAAATAGGTGCGACTGTCGTGGTTCTCAGCGATGTTTGGAAGGAACAATTTACCAAGTCGATTGGTCCAACAATAGCGATTTCGAATCCTGTTGATCTTAATCTTGGCCCGGATAATGGTTCGAGGGATAGGGACCATTTGCTCCTCCTCGGTCGTAACGATCCGGTGAAAAACCATTCGATGGCCATCGAAATCGCAACCAAGCTACGCCTTCAACGCCCAAATCTAAGGCTGTCTATGACTGGAGTTGAAACATCAACAAAGCCGTTTGTAGAAGCGCTTGGTTGGGTCAGTGAAGAACGCAAGCTCCACCTTCTCCAAACGGCAAGCTTGCTGCTTTTGCCATCATCACACGAAGGCCAGCCAATGGTCGCTTTGGAGGCGAATGCCTGTGGTTTGCCAATTGTGGCCTCAGATCATTTGTCCTCCTTGCCCTCCTCTACGTTCTTTTCAGGACCTGAAATTGAGGATTGGGTTTCCGAGATCAACACCCTTCTCGAACATCCTCCATTTGTGGAAGCGAGTGACCCACTGGCGCACCTAGAATCGGTTCAACAACAATGGATGGCATGTTATTCTGCTTTGCTTGTTGCTTGAAGAACCAGTTCGAGTGCTTCTACACTTTTTTCCCATGAGCAATGCTTTTCGGCGTAAGTCCGCGCTGCAAGACAACCGTCCCTTGCATGAGCCTCGTTTAATCCGCTCACCCATTCAATCGCTTTGGCATGAAAGTCTTCCATAGGGGACAGACGAAACCACTCATCACTTGTGTTGTTCAATCGATGACCTGCGTGATCAACCCCGTAGATCATCAATCCCGAAGCGAGGTATTCGCTGCGTTTTAAGGGGCTCGCTATGGACCAAACAGGGGTATCGGGCATCGGAAGTAAGCCGATGTGGTGTGATTCTAAGATGGTAGAAATTTCCGCTCTGGATTTGCTTGGCGAAATTGAAATTGCCTTTTGATTTGCAACAATTGATTCGAGTGCCTCAAAAGCATCGCCTTGGCCGATGAGGGTTAATTGCACCTGAACGCCATGATTGAGTAATTTTTGAATCAGCATTGGGAGGGCAAGAACACCCCTGTGTTTGTCCAATCGACCGTGATAGACCATTTTCCATACGCCATCGAAGGTTTTGTTTTTTGATGAAAAATGTTCGAGGTCAACGCCCGCTGGAATTGAATCAATCACATTATTATTGACAGAACATCGCCGCTGTACGAACTCTTTGTGAGCTGGAGACACCACCGTTCCATGTTGAATGATTCCTCGGTTCACAAGATTCCACGCCTTGCGCCAAACCCTCCATTGGAGTTTACCAAGAAACGAGACATCAGCAGGCGGCGAACGGTCCATCAAAATTATCTTGAGATTCTGCTTTGTCAGTTCAGCAGCCACTCTAGGTGCAAGTGGCCAATCGACAATGACTGCGTCAAAGGTGTTATTTTGGTTCTTTTGAAACCAACGGGATGCGTTTAGGGCAAGGGAGGCACCACTTCGTCCTGGGAAAGAGGATTGGTCTAATGCAATATGTTTCCATGGTAAATCGGCATGTGCTTTCGCTGCATCGCCATTGAGGATGGTAAGTTCGTGACCTCGTGCAACTAAACCACCGGCTAACGCATTCGTTGTGGTGGAACAAAAATCCCCCCACCTTCGCACGGTGATCCATGCGATGTTCACGTAGAATCGCTCCTCTTTTGATGTTCGATAAGAGCACTTAGTCCCTCTCTTAAGCTAACTTGAGGTTGCCAATCAATGAGTGATTGCAATCTTGAACTTGACCCAAAGGAATGCATGATGTCGCCCGGTCTTGCAACGGAATAGTTCGGCTCGATGCTTGGAAATTCGTGATGTGCAACCAAATGATGATTGATTGCTTCGAAGACATCGAGCACGCTTGTTTGAGTTTGTGTTGCTACGTTTGAAACAGGGAACGAAAATGGTTCAGAAAGGCTCGCTAGCTTCACAATCGCAAGTGCAAGATCATCAACATGAATGAAATCCCGAGTCTGCAGTCCATCGCCAAAGATTGTGGGGCGTTGACGTTGAATCAAGCGGTCGATGAACAATGGAATCAATGATGCATAACCGGATGAAACCGACTGCCCTGGTCCATAGACATTGAAAAATCGCAAGGCAATCGCATTCAAACCTTGGTTGCGAGCGTTTGTAATATCCCTTTCATTGATGATTTTACTCTCTCCATAGGGCGACAGTGATTCCAGTGCGGTCGCCTCAAGAATGGGCAAAACTCCCTGCTCGCCATACACTGCTGCGCTTGAAGCAAAAACGGCATGTGACAGGCCAAGTCGTTGAGCAGCGGCAAGAACATTCCGAGTTCCTCCAACGTTGATGTCCATTGTTTGATCGGGATTTTGAATTGATTCTGGAACGGAGACAAGAGCAGCAAGGTGCACCACTGCATCACACCCTTCCATGGCGAGGCCGACCGCTTGCTGATCCCTCACATCGCCGAGGTGAACAATACACCCGGATTCCACCAATGGGTCCTCATTCTCAATTGGTGCGCAATCAAAGAGGCTTACCTCCCAACCCTGTTTGAGGAAACGGCGAGCACAATGGCGTCCAATGAAACCCGCACCACCCGTGATGAGGACCCTCGCCATGGCTTGTGGTCGGGGCCTCCATCCCTTATGCTTTGTAGCAAAATCCACCTTTGAACGGGTGATAATCAAAAAGAAGATGTCCTTCGTACGAACATCGAGGAGACGGTCATGCTCATCAGCGCGATACGAAGATGGCGAATCCGTCGACTCTACAACGCTGGTGAATGGTCAAAGGCTCGAAAAGAGTGTGAATCGGAATTGGCAACTTCGAACTACATGTTTGCAGCAGAGTTGATGGTGCGTTGTCTGTATAATGAAGCCCAGTGGCAAGCCTTGCTCGACTTCACGAACCATCATCCAGAATCTGACCTTGGCAGTTATACTCATAAAGCTAAAAGAAAACTGGCAGAGAAAATTGAGGCCTCTGAGGGAATACCTGAACCTGATCACAAGCAAGATTGGAATGCAACAGATCTGCTCTCAAATTGGTCACAAGAAGGTAATCGAGTGTGGTTGCGCCATCCTTGGGGGTGGGTACATTGGGACATGCCAGAAGGATTTGTCCTAGGACAGACACACCCATCTCTTCTCCATCTTGCACTTGAAGTTCTTCTTTCACCATGGGTTCCTGAAACTAAATCCTGGGATGTAGAAGCGCGTTCACGGGGCCAACACCATGCGCTTTCTTATTCGGGGGGGATTGATTCTACCGCTGCCATGATCTTAATGCCGGACAATACTATTCTTGCCTACCATGAGCGGAATTTCACTTCAATGCTGAACCATTCTCTTCCTTATTCGACCTTCGAAGCGATTGAGTTACGGACAAATCGAAGGGTTTTGCGCATCCCATCGAACCATGAAAAAATACGTACCTTTTCTGGAAAACAAACGGGGTTTTCAACCGCAAACGCTGCGTGCGTACATCTTATTCTTCTAGCCGATCACCTCGATCTCTCCTCAATTGCTTTCGGAACTGTAATCGAAAACACCTGGCTCGAAAAAGGATTAAAGTATCGTGATTTTACTCAGTCTCACTATTGGAACTATTGGCCAAAGAAATTTGAACAGGCTGGTTTAATGTATGTTCTTCCAATCAACCACATCACTGAAGCGGGAGCATTGAGTATTTGTAAGCAGAGTTCTTTTTCAGATGTAGTGAATTCATGCTTGAGAGGACACACTGGAGAGTGGTGCGGGAAATGCTGGAAATGCTTCCACAAAAACGGCCCCCTCGGCCGTAAAATCGATCCCTCAAGCAAGGAAATATCTCACTTCCTCAATAAAAAACCGCTTCGGACTGCTCAACATGCGCTGTGGGCTTTGAAAGTTCAAGGTCTTGAAAATCTTGCTCCACAATTGAGCAATCATATCGCCAAAGATCTTTCATGGTGGGAGAAAGCGTACCAACCCGGCTTGGAACTTATCGATGAGCCTTTGCGCTCGTTTATAGAAAAAAGAACGACCTCATACCTCGAGTGGATGGCTGAACCCTATGCCTTGATATCGGTTGATTTGGATGTTTGAATCGGTGCCAAATCTTAAACAAAACTGGGATAGGTTTGCCAAACATCAAGAAGTTGAGTCGTGACGAGACATCATGGATGAACTCTCGGACTGCGATGATTCGTCTTTTGATTCTGTTGAGCATTCTTATGACGCGCTTAAACGGAAATATAGTCGTAATCAACGAGAAATACGACGATTGAGAAACACCGTATCCTTTCAATTAGGCATCCACCTGACGACAGCCGTACGTCAACCTTGGCGATTGTTGGGTCTCCCGATTACTTTCCCCCTCCTTGCTCTAAAACTGGGTCTGCAACGTCTCGGAAAGCAATCTCTTAACCAACCAGATTTAGATGAGGCAACGGGCTTTGAAGAACGCAAGCATTGCATTGTGTTGTTTCCCACCAACGGCGTTGGATTTGGACACTTCACACGAATGTATGCCGTAGCAAGATCGCTTCGAAAAGCAGACCCAACGCTCGAAATCGTTTTTTTTACGCCGATGCCGACCTTGCACATTCTTTACAGCGAACAATTTCCTACGTATCATCTCGCAGGAAGATACAAACATGCTGACATGACACCATCTCAATGGAATGGGTTAGTAGAAGACATGCTTCACATGGTTTTTGACATGCACCGTCCCAAATGGTTCATGTTCGACGGATCTTTTCCTTACAGAGGTATGCTAAATGCTGTCGCATCTCAACCCTTGATGAAAAAATGGTGGATGCGAAGGGGTTCGGTCAAGTCAAATAAATCGACTCCAGTGGATAGTTCTTCGTTCTTTGATGGCATTATCGTCCCTAGTGAAGGAATTGAGACTCAGAGGCAAGAAGACTTCCATGAGGTAGCTCCCATTATAGCCGTTGAACCAGAAGACGCTTGGGAACGAGGTTTCGCTCGCTCAAGGCTTTCTGTCCCTAATGAGGCAAGGGTTGTGTATGTTCAACTCGGAGCAGGACGAATTAATTCAATTGAAAATGTTATTGAAAACGTTCTCACATCTCTATATTCCTATCCAGAAGTTTACGTCGTCCTCGGAGAATCTATGCTTGGAGAGCGACTATCTTTTACCCATGAGCGTTTGAGAGTCATACGCGATTATCCCAACGCTATGTATGCCAATGCTTTCGATGCGTCTATTCAGGCTGGAGGCTACAACTCCTATCAGGAAATGAGAACCTTTGGGATTCCCACACTTTTCATTCCAAATACAGACACAGGCATGGATGACCAAGTTGCGCGATGTAGAACATCTGAGAAGGAAGGATGGGGTATCGTTAATCATTCCATCACGATGGAGGACCTGAAAAAAGACATTGGAATTCTATTCCAAATTAAGCCGACCCTGAAAAGTAATCAATCTAA
>JABJFP010000111.1 GCA_018662715.1 Methanobacteriota archaeon
AACCTTTGCAATGGCTCACGTTATTCAGAAACTCAACATACCCACCCTCATTATGAGCCACAACAAAACACTGGCCAGACAACTCCACCAAGAGATGGTTGGTTATTTTCCAAAGAATGCAGTTGAGTACTTTGTATCCCATTATGACTACTACCAACCAGAAGCATACCTTGCAAAACGCGACCTCTACATTGACAAAGAATTGAGTATCAACGAACGCATTGAACAGGAACGGTTTGCCGCAGTCGCATCGTTAGTCACTCGCCCTGACTGCGTGGTCGTGTCCTCTGTTTCTTGCATTTACGGCCTAAACCCACCTGAAACATTCCTCGAATATCACGTCAGATGTGCTGTCGGACAAGTGATTGAAACCAGTGATTTGCTTAGGGAACTCATTGAACTCCAATACCGAAGGACAACAACCGATCTCAACCGTGGCGAATGCAGAGTTCGGGGAGAGGTCATCGATGTATGGATGCCGAGTCGAGATGACCCCCTCCGAATTGTCTTTGATTTTGATGGGATTAAGAGCATCCAAATTTGTGACCCTGTCACGTGGGATGTTCTTGATGAATTAGATGAAGCATGGATTCACCCAAAAGAATTCTTTATGACGAGTCCAGAGCGATTTGAAGCAGCGCTTGAATCCATCGAAACCGAACTCAATGGACGCAGTAAATTCTACGCCCGAGAGGGCCGTGAACTAGAACGATACCGAATTGAACAACGCACAGAATACGACCTGGAAATGCTTCGTGAAATAGGCCACTGTCAAGCAATTGAAAACTATTCCTTGCACTTTGATGGCAGAGAACGTGGCCAACGACCCTATTGTTTGTTAGATTTCTTTGCAGCATGTGCAAATCAATTCCACGGCAACCCTGAAAAATTCCTCGTCATCATGGATGAATCCCACGTGAGCCTTCCTCAAGTTGGAGGGATGTATCATGGCGACCGCTCGAGAAAAGAGAGCCTCATTGAGCATGGATTCCGCTTACCAACCGCTGCTGATAATAGACCCCTCAAAATTCCCGAATTCCAAAGTCTCGTTCCTCAAATGGTATACGTTTCGGCAACCCCAGGTGAACGAGAACTACGACACCTCTGTGAAATCACGAATCAGCAGATTCCGAAAGGCCTGGAACATGCAGCGAGTAAGGGTGGAGCAGGGGCGGCTGACAGAGACAAGAAGCATCCTGAAGCCGAGTCTATGTATGATATGCTCCAATCCATTCAAGGAATTGCCAAGATGGAATTACGACCAACTGGTTTGCTCGACCCTGAAATTGAAGTACGCCCAACTGCAGGTCAAATCAATGACTTGCTCACTGAAATTAATGCTCGTATCGAGCAATCTCAGCGGTGTCTTGTGACCGTTCTTACGATTAAATTCGCGGAGGAGGTCGCCGCCTACCTCAATCGAATGGGCGTTAAGGCACATCACCTGCATTCAGAAATTGACACGATTGAACGCACCGAGATCATCAATGCGCTTCGCCACGGTCACATCGATGTTATCGTTGGAATTAATCTTCTTCGTGAAGGATTGGATATCCCTGAAGTAAGCCTTGTCGCTATCTTTGACGCCGACCGACAAGGCTTCCTAAGAAACGAAAGAAGCTTGCTTCAAACCATCGGCCGTGCTGCAAGAAACCAAGATGGAAAAGTATTGCTGTACGCAGACGGATTTTCTCCAGCAATGGAGGCTGCAATCCGACAAACCCTTGAACGGCGGCAACGTCAGCATGCGAACAATGTGGCCCTAGGAATTACGCCGCGTACAATCGTAAAGGCACTCCCAGTAATGGGGGATACAACGGATGAATTGATTGCAGGAACAACTACCGGAGGCGATGGTTCTCGACGACTCATCGCTAAGAAAGGTGGGCGCAAAGATGGGGATTGGGCGCAACGATTGAACTTGGGGGCAGGTTCTTGGGCCTCTGCGAGTGAATCTGATAAAACTTCAATAGAAAAATCAAATTCCCAATTGGAAAATTCTAATAAACAGGCCCCACTGTCTGCTCTTTCTGAAAGTGAACGGTCTGAACTGCTCAATGAACTTCGTGCGGAAATGGAGACTGCAGCGAAATCCCTGGATTTCGAACAAGCAGCCCGCTTACGAGACCGCATCTATGAGATAGAACACATGAGTGAATAATGGCTAAGTCGGGCGTGAACACCTTCATGAAGCGGAGCCGCGAGGTCGGGCCATGGCGATTGACCCAAAGGACTTCGACACCCCTGTTGTGGATTACGACTTTTCCAAGGCAACATCGCCGCAGCAATTGATTCAGCAAATGGCTTCTGCAGGCGGATTTACCGCTACAAAATTCGCCACTGCAAGAGAAATTCTTTCCCAAATGAAAGCCGATATTGACGCAGTAGATGCAGACCCAGAGCGAGTGACAAACTGGCTT
>JABJFP010000112.1 GCA_018662715.1 Methanobacteriota archaeon
CAAGCCTATGATGACTTTTTGGTTCGTGTTCAAGACATCCATCGTTTGAGTTCGTTACAAGGCCATCTCGGATGGGACCAAGAGGTATTGATGCCCCCCAAGGGAGGCGAATCTCGGAGTGAAATTCTTGCTTGGTTGGCTGGGAAGCGTCATCAACATCTTACTGACCCTGAAATGGGCACGCTGCTCACACGCCTTGAATCGGAAGACCTGAATGTAGACCAATCTGCAAACGTCCGGGAAATGCGTCGGGCGTTTGACCAAGCAGTCAAACTGCCAAAGGAATTCGTAGAAGCGTTCGCCAAAGCTCGTTCTGAAGCTCTTGTTGCATGGCAGGAGGCACGGGCCGCTTCTGACTTTTCGATGTTTAAAGACACATTAGAAGCCCTGATCGATATGACAAAAACAAAAATCGGATATCTCGGTGTGACCAGCACACCGTATGATGTGCTGTTAGACGAGTACGAAGTCGGTATGACCGTTGCCGACTACGACCCTCTCTTTGAAGGCCTAAAGCAACGTTTGGTACCTTTGCTTCAGTCCATCACCAATGCACAGAACAACCAGACGGCTCCAAAACTCCCCGAAGGTCTTCGATTTTCGATTCCTGCCCAAGAAAAGTTTTGTGAGGGGATTTCCTCACGAATGGGCTTTGATTTTGAAGGTGGACGCATGGATGCATCAACCCATCCATTCTCAGCAGGACTTTGGCCAGGAGATACGCGCTTCACAACACGGTTTGACGACAAGGATCCCTTTTCCTGTTTGTATGCGGTGATGCATGAAACCGGTCATGCTCTTTACGAACAGGGTCTTGACCGAACGCATCGTTTTACTCCACGAGGTGAAGCTGTATCGTTAGGTGTTCACGAATCTCAGAGCCGCTTTTGGGAAAACCAGATTGGCCGTACTGCTGCCTTCTGGGATGTTGCTTTGCCACTCTTTTATGCTGAGTTCCCCGAAGCGCCAGAGTGGGATTCACAAACCATGAACCAAATCGCCAATACGGTAGAAAAAGGTTTTATTCGCGTAGAGGCGGATGAAGTGACTTACAACTTACACGTAATGCTGCGGTATGAAATTGAAAAGAAACTGTTCAACGGAGACCTCGCCGTTGAAGATTTGCCGACTGCATGGAATACTATGTTCAAGGAATGGTTTGGAGTCGATGTTCCAGATGATCGGCTTGGATGCCTCCAAGACATTCACTGGTCTATGGGCGCATTTGGCTACTTCCCGACGTATACGCTTGGTAACCTCTATGCTGCCCAACTGTTGGAGGCCATGCGCAATGACCTCGGCGATATTGACAAGATGATTTCCTCTGGTGACTGGAGTCCAATGTTGGACTGGCTTCGCCCTAGAATACATGAACGTGGTAGCCAAGTCACTCCGAGTGAACTCATACAAGACGCCACCGGGAAAGCCCCTACGCCAGAACCCTTCCTCAATTATATTGAAGAAAAATATCGAGCACTGTATCATCTTGATGCGTGATTATTCCCAAGGCGTCATGATGATTGGTTCGCCAACTTCACCGGGCTCAACCAAGATTTTCCCTTTCTGCCCAGTTGCTGTCGTTCGTTCAAAGACAGGTATTCCTGCAACAACCGTTACTTGAGCCCAACCTACGAGTGCATGGCCTCTGAAGGGGCTCCAGCCAACTCTGCTCCAAGCATTCTTGTCTTCTACCACAGCTTCATTCATCATATCAACCAAGACGATGTCGCCATCATTTCCTTCCTGCAGGAGACCTTTGCCGGTCATGTTGTAGCAATCCGCAACATTCGTTGACATCCAACGTACAACATCTTCAATGCTGCATTTTCCATCTTTTGCGTGTGTGAGCATGACTGCGAGCGATGTATCAACACCGGGCATGCCGCTAGGCGCCTTTGGGAAACCGAGGGCCTTTGCTTCCAACGTGTGGGGTGCATGGTCCGTCGCAATGCATTGGATTGTTCCATTTATCATGTGATTCCAAAGCAGTTCGCGGTCCTTCTTGTAACGAATTGGTGGATTCATTTTCAGACGAGTCCCTTCTCGTGTCACGTCATCTTCGTCAAACGTCAAGTGCTGAGGAAGCGTTTCGGTTGTGATGATTGCTCCATCTGCTCCAGCCTGACTTGGAAGCGTAGTCTTTCCCTCGAGCCAATCCGCTTCTAAGCCACTTGTCAAGTGAAGTATATGCAAACGATGGCCAGTGGATTGGGCCAGTTCAACTGCGAGCTCAGTCGCCAAGAGGGCGGTGACATCATCCCTCCACTCAGCATGTGCAGCGATGTCAGTTCGAGATTTGAATACCTCAAACCGCTCTATGAGCCGTTGTTCATCCTCAGCATGTACGGCGATTAAGCCTGCAGTGTTTCCGAAAATAGTTTCCAAGGCTTTTCTCTCGTTAACCAAGAGCGTACCCGTAGAGGATCCCATGAATACCTTGATGCCACAAATCCCTGGTATGGCGAGTGGGGCGTCGGGAGTTCCAACGGCTTCTTGCAGGTCAGAAACGTTATCCGGAGTTGCTCCAATGAAAAAGCCATAATTGTTTACGCATTTTTTGGATGCAGTGTCCAATTTCATGTTCATTCCTTCCATTGTGGTAATGGAGGGTTTGTTGTTGGGCATATCAAGGAATGAGGTCACTCCTCCGCTGACCGCTGCGGCCGAACCAGACCCCAAATCTTCCTTCTCAGGTTGACCAGGGTCGCGGAAATGACATTGAGGGTCAATCATTCCGGGGAGAAGGTGGAGGCCTTCTGCTTCGATTAAGAGTTCATCGTCTTGGGGTGTTAGAGAACCTGTAGTGTCAATGGTGTCAATGACTCCGTTTTGAATTCTTAAATCTCCTATAATGGTTTGATTTGGTAGAACCATCGTTGCGCCCCGAATCAACATATTGCCTCTCATCTTCAATCTCCAATCTTCGGCTGATACGGCCAGCACATCAATATGGCGATGGGGGTCTCAGGTGCGAGAAGCGCCTTTGGGCCGAAATGCGTCGCAAATCTCAGAGTCCATCTCCATGTAAGGGCCGTTCATTAAATCGACACAGTATGGGACAGACTTCCAAATCTCATCAATCGTCTCTCGAATCGCCTTTGGTCGCCCGGGCAGATTGAAGATGAGGCTTGAGCCTCTGAGGCCACCAACTTGGCGAGACAATATTGCAGTTGGCACGTAGGCGAGCGATATGCTACGCATCTGTTCACCAAAACCGGGCATCATTCTATCGCAAACAGCAATCGTAGCCTCAGGCGTGACATCCCTTGAAGCAGGTCCAGTGCCACCGGTTGTAACGATGACATCGCACCCGAATTCATCGGTCAAGGTCTTGAGGGTGTTCTCAATGTCTTCTTGCTCGTCGCGAACACATCGGTAATGGGCGGTCCAAGGGCTCCTGATGGCTTCGTCAAAGAAAGAAAGAATTGCAGGACCCCCTTCGTCAACATACACTCCTTGACTTGCACGGTCACTTACGGTGACAATTCCAAGGGTGACGGAATCTCCAACATGGCCGGCTCGGCCCTCTCGTGATGTTTGTTGGTCCATGGAACCGCCTCACTGGTCGCCGTACTTTGCTACGATGTCTGCGTGGAAGTTGTCGAGAAGCGTATCTTCAAACAATTCGGTTTGACGGCGCATTTTGGTTGAACGGATATGCAGGACTGCCATGAGGATGAAGACGATAATGATCATCGGGATGAATACCTCGAGCTTGTACTGGTGCATGAATTTCACAATTCCTTCAGCAGTATAGGCCCATGTGATCGAAGCGATCGACCCTCCAACAAACGTGGCTAAGAGCACGCGCATGAATTGCATGCGTGAGAGCAAGCCCAGCATGGCTCCGACAAGTACGCCAGAGGCCATGAACGGAATCCAAACGAAGACGATCAATCCCCAAAAGCCCCATTTGTTGATCATTTCACGCTTCTCATTAGCCATGTATTCAACGGTTGAAAGCGTGTCTCCAAGGAATTTGGTTTGGAGCATTCGGCCGCCTAGTCCATCTTGGCGCGCAATTGCTACGATTCTGTCATCATCGGCAGATTTTCTCTCAACACGACCCGCCCCGGAACGGTCAGCGAGGGTTGAAACTTCGTTTCGAGTTTTCACAACCAATTCTTGAGTGCCAAGAAGTTCTTCATTACGCTCTGAGATAAAGGTAAACAATTCATCTTTGATCTGCGTTGAGGTTTTGTCAAATCGGAAGAAGGCAAATCTTTGGGTTGGCCTGTAGATGACGGAAACGAAGACAACTCTATCGTCGCTTGTAACGACGGCACCCTTCATTTCAACGTCGTTGCGACGGGTAAAGAAGAGATCAAGGCTGTCCCGAACATCGTCTTCAACTCTTGAGAGTGAGTGCAACTCTGAAAAGAAGGAGGAGTAATCTTGACGTTCTTCGGCTTCTTCACCACTGACGACACGAGTTCCGATTCCAACTCCGGAGTCGAAATCTATTGATTGGCCTGCGCCAATGATTCGGACATTGAGCTGAACAGGCTTGAATACTCTGAATATTGCAAACTCTTCGAGAATATTCCGAAGAATTTCTGCTCGTATTTCCTTTGCGTCCGAGAGTGTGTTTTCAGTGTTCTTGTAGGCCACCATAATGTCAATGGACAGGTCCCTTGTCTCCACTTTGAATAGATCATGGTCGACCTCGACATTGAGGCGATTTGCAATCTCAGTGACGGTATCTTCTACCAGTCTAGCAATGTGATTGCGGGAAAGGATATCGTCGGTATCTTGGTGGTAGACCTTGTACATGAGCGGGTAAAGAACAAGCAATGAGATGATTGAAAGTGAGAGCGAAATGAATGCCATCCACCATGCAGGGATTCCGGCCGCACCTCCGGTAAGCATGGCGGTTTCACGTCCACCGCCTAATTCGGCACCCATCAGCAAGTAACCCCAATCTCCGAGGTCTTGGACTGTCCAGCAGGAACGCGAGCCAGCATCGGCGATACGAACGTCAGAATGCTCGGTGTCGTCAACGAACGGAAGGAAGGAGAGCGCCTCGCTTGATATAGTGAGTTCAAAACTAACGGCTTTGGTCATTGATTGCATGACCAGGGGAGAACTGATGTTGTTTTCTTCATACACCGTTAGTCGGAATTTTAGGTTGTATTCACCTTCGGCCAAGTCGGAGAACGGTGCTTTGAAATATGCTCTACCAGAGTTATTCACCTCTTCATCAACAATACGAGTTGTTTCATCGGTCATCGCAACATCATTTGCTCCACCTTTGTCTTCGATGGAATAGTTGAGGAACGCTACTCCATTCGGCAGATTATGGCCGGCAATAGAGAATAATTCTCGGTCTGGGTCTGGGAATATATTGAGCCAAGGTTCATCAGAGATTTCTTCACATTCATCGCCAATGTCCAAAAAAGTAGTGGACGCTTTGTGGTCAAGAGCAGTCGTATTGCCAAAGACCCCCGAGGACATTGAAAAGAGGAGTAAAGCAAACAGCATCCCGTAAACGAGTCCTCCCATCAACACGAAATCTTCGATCTTTGACAAGAAACGTTTTCCACCGCCCATCCGCCGCTGGCGAATTTCTTGGAGTTCCTTTGTCTCCTTGTTTCGAGATTTTGTATGCTCTTCATGAGCGTCGAGAGGCGCCTCGTGGTCTGCCGCTTCCTTGCCCATAATGAGGGCAAGACGGAACTTCCTCATGAACCCTTTTCTCTTTATCGTTGAGGGTTTCGTTCACTAAGAGCCGTTCTATAGATATGTGCAGTTGGCCATCAATGCTTCAAATTAAGGAAAATGGGCGACTGATTTCTTATTTGGAGGCGACATTGTCCCAAAAATTTCCGCTGTTTTCGATCTCTGTTCGAGGGGCTGGTTCCGAGATTTTAGAAGGTGATGGGGCGGCATGGAATTCTTCTAGAAAGTCTCTAGACGTTGTTCGTTCACGTTCTTTTTGCAGCCGTTTAAGCGTAAATTTACTTTCTGGGAAGAGTGCCATTCGTATCGAAATACATCCGCCTAATTGGACCATTAGGCCTGCAAATAGAAACGGTAAAGAGAAGCAAATCATAAAGATGCTCAGCATCACACTTTCACCAAAACCGACAGGCAGTATCAAGAATGGAACAAGGGTAAACGGCATCCCAAAGCAAATCAAGAAAATGCCAGATAAGACAGCACCCAGTCGCTGTGGAGTCTGAAAATCAGTCATGTCGCTTTGGCCATTCATGATTCTTCCTCACGGTAATGAATGTTGGTGGGTTAGGCCGGACTTGAACCAGCGACCTCGGCATCTTCAGTGCCGCGCTCTCCCAACTAAGCTACTAACCCGTTTATTCTTGGCGAGTGCCCTCGCCATATCAAGCCTTCCGATGTAGCGTCTCCACCGGGCTGTTCAAAAAAAGCTCTAATGGGCCTCAAACTGCTCCGTTCAAGACATCAGTTTGCATCTTGAACAGTGTCTCCATTCCACCATCAGCCTGAGCCAATAGGGCGCTCAGTTCATCAGCAGAGAAGGTAGATTCTTCTCCAGTACCTTGAATTTCGACGTATTTTCCATCGCTCGTTTTGATCACGTTCATGTCAACATCTGCATTTGAGTCCAGGATATAATCGAGGTCAAGGTAAACATCACCATCAATCAATCCTACCGAAACAGCGGCGAGGTCATGAGGTATGACGTCCATTTCGTGATTTTTCTGTTCAATGTCTGACAGTGAAGGGGCAGTCCACCCCTCTTTGCGTTGTTCAAATGTCGGCCGGAGGTCAGAAGGTAGACAATCCCCGCTCGCTATCAATCGGCGAACAGCCAAACGAAGGGCGATGTTTGCTGCAGTGATGGATGCGCAACGAGTACCGCCGTCTGCGTTTAGCACATCACAATCGATGTTCAGGGCAACGGGCCCTAGTGCTTCTAGGTCTACAGCGGCTCGGAGTGAACGAGCGATAAGGCGTTCAATTTCTTGCGTCCGACCCTTTGCTCCATTTCGCTCTCGGCGAAACCTGGAATCTGTTGAACCTGGTAAAAGTGAGTACTCAGCATGGACCCAGCCTTTTGTTGCATCACGAGGGAACCAACGTGGGAGTTTGGATTCTTTGGTACAGCAGGCTAAGACAACGGTGTCGCCTTGTCGGTAAAGGACTGATGCAAGGGCATTTGGAGTGAAATCCAATTGCACTTCGACATTTCGCATTTCGTCCGCTTTTCTTGAGAGTTCCAAGTTGGTCTTGAATTTGGCCATGCATCTCCCAGCGGGTTCGCTTCATCAAGCCTTCTCACCTTCCAACTTGGGTGACGCGCACCTTCAAAGCGTTTCAGTGGGTGGAAGAATCATGTCCCAGCCTCAAGCAGTTATTTGCGGCGTTGCTCGCACCCCTATCGGAAAATTTCTCGGTACTCTTTCGCCGTTCACTGCGGTTGAACTCGGTGTATTCTCTGTGAAGGAGTTGCTAAATCGAGTCAACATTGACGCTCAGTCCGGTGTTATTGACGAGGTCCTTTTCGGTCAAGTTCTCCAAGCAGGAGCGGGACAGAACCCTGCTCGTCAAGTCGCTCTGGGTGCTGGACTACCGGTTTCAACCCCTTGTACAACCATCAACAAAGTATGCGGTTCATCGCTCAAGGCGGCCATGATGGCTGCGAACAGTATTCGTGCGGGCGAATACAAAGCCATTGTTGCAGGGGGCATGGAGAGTATGAGTAACGCCCCACAATTGCTCATGGGCCAACGAAAAGGTGCTAAAATGGGTTCATCCACACTCATTGATTCAATGATTCATGATGGCCTCTGGGATGTTTACAATGATGTTCACATGGGTCTCACCGGGGAAACGGTTGCAAAGGAATGCAATATCAGCCGTGAAGATGCTGACCATTTCGCATTACGAAGTCAACAACGGGCTGCCAATGCTTGGGAACAAGGTTGGTTTGACTGGGAAACTTTCTCCATAGAGGTTCCACAACGAAGAGCAGATTCAATCACCTTCAATTCTGACGAAGGAGTTCGGGGCCAAACGACCATTGAATCTCTTGGAAAATTACGTCCGGCATTTGACCGTGAAGGCATGGTCACTGCCGGTAATGCCAGTACGCTTAATGATGGAGCAAGTGCGATCTTAGTCGCAGAAGAATCCTTTGCTCGGGAACAAGGTTGGGAAATTATTGCATACATCCGCGACTATTGCACATCCGGAGTTGAACCTGCTCGTGTCATGAGCGCCCCTATCCCCGCAGTTAAGATGCTGCTTGAACGAAATGAACTTCAGGTATTGGACGTTGATGTCTACGAACATAACGAGGCATTTGCATCTGCATCATGTGCTGTGGCTCAAGAAGTCGGAATTCCTGACGATCGCTTCAATCTTCACGGTGGAGCAGTTAGTTTAGGCCACCCGCTCGGTGCGAGTGGAACGCGTTGTCTCATCACCATGTTAGGGGTCATGCGACGCATTGAAGCGTCTTCAGGAGTCGTTACTCTTTGCCTTGGCGGGGGTAATGCTGTGGCAATGTACGTCACACGAGATGTTTGAATCCAAGGCCCGATTTTTCCTGCTTTGAACGGTTCATGCTAAATAGGGAGCGGCGGGGGCTTCACATTGGGTGTACCAATGGGTTCCTTTCAAGACCTCGGCATAAGCGATGCACTTGCGGAAGTATTGTCTTCGCAAGGTATTAACGAGCCGTTCGAAGTTCAAGTAGAATCTATACCTCCTTCTATGGAAGGCAAAGATGTCTCATGCCGAGCGCCGACAGGGTCCGGTAAAACATTGGCTTTTGGCCTTCCTATGCTGGAAAAAGTCTCTTTTGCCGAGCCAAACCGTCCTCGCGCTCTTATTCTAACTCCAACCCGAGAGTTGGCTGAACAAATCTATGGTGTTCTCAAGCCACTTGCTCGGGTTATTGACAGAACTGTTGGGACCATCTATGGTGGAGTTTCTTACAAGAATCAATACCGAGCCCTTGAGCGCGGATTGGACATTGTCGTAGCTTGCCCAGGGCGTCTGCTTGATTTGATGGAACGAGGTGCAGTTGTCCTCAAGGATGTTGAAGTTGTTATCATTGACGAAGCCGACCGAATGGCTGACATGGGGTTCATGGAACCTGTCTGCGACATTCTTGACCGATGCCTTCCCGACCGGCAAACTGTACTCTTTAGTGCAACACTTGACGACGAAGTTGGGGATTTGATCAACCGCTATCAACGGGAACCTGTTCGTCTTGAGGTTGGTGCTGAAGAAGTATCAATTACAGATATGGAGCATCATTTCTGGCTTATGCCCCATGCCAAGAAATCTCCGATTTCTGCTGAATTAATTCGTAATTGTGGACGAACAATAATCTTTTGTCGCACTCGACTCGGTGTGGAGCGTGTGAATGATGAGTTGCTTGATGACGGCCTCGGTGTTCGAGGACTGCACGGTGGCCTTTCACAACGACAACGTGACCGGGCTATGCAGGCTTTCAAGCATGGAGAATGCATGGCTCTTGTCGCTACAGACGTTGCCGCAAGAGGCTTGGATGTTGAAGGAGTCAACTGTGTTATTCATTATGATCCTCCGGAAAATGGTAAGGCGTACAAGCATCGTAGTGGACGAACTGCTCGCGGTGGAGCAAGTGGTGTAGTCGTATCTCTTGTTCAGCGCCCTCAGAAGAAAATGTACCATCGTCTTCAGAAAAATGTTGGTGTTAACGTAGATTTTACTCCACCCGACTTTGGCTCCCTTCCTACTTTTGAAGTTGAATACATCCCTCCCGAGCCACGTTCTCGTGGACGTCGTGATGGTGGTCGCCGAGATGGTGGCCGTCGTGATGGCGGTCGTCGAGATGGCGGCGGCGGAGGCTATGGACGTCGAGATGGCGGTCGTCGAGATGGCGGCGGCGGAGGCTATGGGCGTCGAGATGGCGGTCGCAGAGACGGCGGTCGTCGAGATGGCGGTGGCGGAAATTATGGACGCCGAGATGGCGGTAGACCCGATTACAATCGCAATGAACGTAACCAACGTGACGGCGGATACCGTCGTGGCGATGACCGAGGAAATGATGGTGGCTCACAAAATGACCGCCGTGATAACAGCGGTGAACGCGAAGGTGGAAACCGTCGCAACGACAATCAGCGTGGAAATGACCGCAATGACAACCGTGGAGGCCGCCAAGGTGGTCGAGATGGTGGTGGCGGTGGCTACAACCAGCGAGGTAACGACCGAGGCGAGAATCGGGGTGGCCGAGATGGTGGCCGTCGCGGTGAGCCTCGTGAAGACAGTGGATATCACGGTCGTTCTGCTCCAAGCCGAGAAAATAATTCTCGAAGTGAAGACAGTGGGGAGAAGAAAGAGCATACGGGCAAGAAAGCACCTCCGCCCCGTCCACGTTCTGGACCCCGCCCATCAAGAGCAAACTTTTCCCGACGTAGAGGCTCTCCTCCTCGTTCATTTAAGCGAAAGAAGTGATGGTTCATCAA
>JABJFP010000113.1 GCA_018662715.1 Methanobacteriota archaeon
AGCGGTTGAAGGAATATCAACACCAGTTGACTGGGACCCATTTGACCTCGATGGTGATGGAACAATTGACAGACTCCTCATCTTACACACTTCAAAGGGACAAGAAGAAAACCCTGGAGTAAAGAATCGGATTTGGAGCCATTTCACTCATTTCGACTCACCCATAAATGTTGCAGAAGGTCATACTGTTGAGCATTATACGATGGCAAGCCTACAAACAGGAACGAGTGGAATCGGGACCATAATGCATGAAATGATGCACCAAATGGGGGCTGTTGACCTTTATCCAGTACATGATGATTCATCATTCCAAACCTGGAAGGGATTGGGAGACTGGGACGTTATGGCGAGTGGAAATTGGAATGGTGGAGGCTTGTGGCCTGCCCTTCCGAGCGGTGGAATCCTCGATATGATTGGTGCTAATCGCACCGTTGAACTCGACTTAACCTGGCCGAGCGATAGTGTTTCACCATGCATCGGACCGACAATAACACTTGATGGGACAAGTGATTCGGGTGATGTTCTCAAGGTCCCTATTGGGGAAGATGAATCCATCTACATTGAACGACGAAGCGATTCAGGTTACGATACCCGGCTGCCTGGATCGGGTATTCTCGTGACCTATAGCGACAGCTCGGCTGGAAACATTGACAGGAATGAAGTCAACACAAACCCGAATTTTCCATTTCTAATGGTCATAGAAGCTGATGGTCAACAAGACCTCGTAAGCGGAAGCAATGAGGGAGAACAATCTGACCTTTTCAGTAATGGTTCAAATTTCGGAGCAGAAGGGATTCAAATCCGAACTCATGATGGTGTTTTAGTTGGCTGGACGGCATCCATAAGTGGCGATGACAGTCAAAATATCACCTTTACATCGACAAATTGCTCCCCTTCATTTGAATTGGATTTACCAGATTATAGCGCCACTCTATTACCAAATGCCACAATACCAGTTGACCTAAATCACCCTGGACCGTGCACAAGTAATCTCACCTCATCAGATGGAAGGGGAATTTCCATAGTTCAGAATTCATTGGATAGTAATGAATTTTTTCTCCAATTCACCCAAGGAGGTATGGCGAACTCTCTCACAATAGTTGAAGGAAATATTCAATGTGACAATGATGGATCATACCACATAATTTATCCAGTGCTCACTCTAAACAGAATACCAATTGAGGCATCATTCAAAGCAGATATTTCTTCGGTAGAACCCTCAATAATTTCTGTCCCAATTGCTTCGCTCGGAGAAAATATCCAACGTATTTCAGTTGAAATTGAAGGACCACTTTCACGAATCGCTGAAGCGGATGATTTTGTTCTCCTCAGCACAAACGGGTCATATGAACTTAACATTCAACCAAACGGTCTCTTGAGCGATAATATGCTTGTTCGTGGAGAACTCATACTATCAACTGAAGAAGGTGGGGAATGGGTGATTCTAGTTGAATTAAGCGCTTCGGACGAGGATGATATGTTGTTGTCAGAATGGCGAACACCGGGCCGTGTCCTTGGGATTGCGGGTATGCTTATCGGAATCTACCTCGTATTGGGATTACGCCAAAATAAACCCCCTAGAGAATCAAAAGACGATCAGCCTAAACCTACCAACCAAATTGAGCAGGAAGAGATTCCATCAGACAATGTTGACCCATGGGGCAGGCCCGTGGACCGGATGAACGATTCATACACCGATTGAACGGCGAATACTCAGGAATCTCCAAGAATCTTCGTCAGGGATTGCGCACAGCCATCGTTTATTCACACCTTCAGCAAGACGAACGGAAAGACATACTCCTTCCCATGTCTCAGCAGCCATAACAACCGGTTGGACGAGCCATGGAGCGTGTTCGGCGTTAATCTCGGTCTCATAAACTCTCCATTTACATCCATATTTGAAGCCAGGTCGGAGGAGTAAACGTTGAGCAGCAAGGTGTTGATAAAGTGAATCAGCGTTATTGTCATGCACGAGATACCTGTATTCCTCCTCACGTAGATACCTTCCCGAAAGATGGGGTATTCCAAATGCTGGCAACGCCCATTTCAAATCATCAGAGATGAAGTAGCCTCCTTCAAGAGCAACACCTTGATTGAGAGAATCAATGAGTTCGGCGGATTCATTTTCTGACAAATCATCTGGAACACGCTGGTCTCCATCCGGTAATTCATGAGAGAGCATGTAGATTGTAAGATCCAATTCATCATCCATGACACACAATTCTGGACGATGTCCTTGGGAAACGACGGTTTCTACCCAATCTTGAAGTTCATCCCAATCGATCAAATCATGTGTCCTCTGGAATCGAATTTGACTAAATCCATCATGTTTTTTCCAGGATTCATGACGCTGCCAACGAACAGCCCATGTCGCTACGTGAAGATGAGAAAAACGTTCCTTGAGATGAGTCACTGGAACAACCAGCTCCCCACCATTCCGCATGACATCCATGACGATTATACGGGATAAAACTGAGGAATCCGTGTCGATTTGCTCACCCAACCAATCGCCATCATGCGGAAGGGGAACATGTCGGTACCAATGAGAAAACATCACTTCTTCAACAGTTAGGAGGATGCCCCCGTCTTTAGTCAATTGACCGAGGGCACTTTTTTGATGCAGGCGTTGGGCAAGGGGAGATGGAATGTACCATAATCCATCCATCGCAACTGGACGTGGATGAGGTTTAGCAGGCGGTGCATTTGCCGACAGCGAAGAGCCAAGGGGGCGAGTTGTTCGAACCCTCGGGGTATAGGTCCTTTCTCCACGCCCCATGATAATCCCACTGGCTGCCTCCATTTGATTTCGTCGCCTTGAACCGATTGTCCTATGTGCTACAACTGCTTGAGCAAAAACAAGCGGGGTGAGGAGATGGTTGACGGGTACTTGGGGACGCTTACCACAGAGCAACGCTCTCTCTTGCATTTACTGAACCAAAGACTGCCAAGTGGAGGCTGGGAAGCACCCGCAGTTCTGACCCAAGCAGGAATTTCTGCAGCAGTACATGTCCAGCGAAAACATATCCCTAGAACCTTGAAACGTATGGAAAAAAATGGACTACTCAATGTTGAACAGCGGCATATCCCAGGTGGAAAACAGCGAAAGCGAGTCTACACTCTTACGGAAGTTGGAACTCAACGGGCAGAGGAACTTAAGGAACAATTTCTAAACAAAATGGTGACTCACGATTCGCAACACGTTAAGCTCGGCACATTATGGGACACTACATCACCAATCCTGGAGTTGCTCTCGCATCTTGATGAAGGAATGAACTTCTTTCAAGAAGCACTTGTATCCCCAGTCTCAAATCCAGAAGGAATGGCCTCACTCGATGCTCAATATGGTGAAGAATTGGTCCGGAGAATGTTTGCAAGGGCTTGGGAAGACGGGAAAATTACGAGGGATGAGCAATCACTCCTCAATGAAGTTGTGGAATTCCTAGGAATGCATCCTGAACGTGCTCGTAGACTCTCAAACGAAGCAAGAAAGGAACTCAAAATTCCACCCCCGGAAGAAGTTTACTTTGATATGATTCTACAAGCTCTCGATGATGGAGAAATTATGCAAGAAGAAGTCGCATTACTCGATACCTTCCGCGTTGCATTTGGTATTGATTCTGTAACGCATAATACACTGTTGGACAAGGCGAGGAACATGCCCGTCGTATCGGAGCATTATCCTACATACGCAGAGGCAGTAAAAACTGCATATAAAGACAGGATCATAACAATGGATGAACACGCGATTCTACTGACATTGAGAAATCAGTTGAATATATCGGAATCCGAACACGACCAAATCATGAAGGATTTGAAAGAACAATAACCGCTTGGAGTGAACAACATGGGAATGACAGATGAAGAAGCAATGCTCCATGATGTACTCTCTGACCTCAAAGGGCACTTGCGTTCTCAAGATGAGTCTAAGATTGTACTTATTGGCGATGTCATGATGGACTGCTATATCCATGGATATGCAAATAACCTCAATTCAAGGGCCCCTGTTCCAGTACTGAGAGAGACATCAAGAGAAGAAGATGTTGGGGCAGCAGCCCACGTTGCGCGTGGATTGAAATCGATGGGAATGACAAGCCATCTCTTCGGCGTCGTGGGTGATGATTCAGCAGGATTGAGCATCATTGAATCACTTGAAGCTGAAGGTGTTTCCACAGATGGAATCGCCATCATTGAAGACCGAATTACAACCGTTAAGACACGCATGCTTGCATCCCGTGAAAGCCTGATTCAGGAAGAACAACTACTGCTTCGTTGGGATATTGAAGAGGATGTTCCTGTCCCACTCGTTGCATCAGAAGCACTCTATGAACAAGCCGTCAAAGATTTACAAGGTGCGTCTGCCTTAATCGTATCCGATTATGGACAGGGAGTTATCACCGACCAAGGCTCAGAAATCTTGTTTTCCAAGGCCAAAGAGATGGACCTACCCGTCATCGCAGATCCTAAATTGACGGGATTACATCGAACAGAAGGTGTAGATTGGATTTTATTTCAACACCAAGGATTGGAACTTATGCGACGCAGAGTCGGCGCATCAACTGGTGCTGAGGCTGCCGAAAAATTAATTCAACAATACAAATGGAGCCATGTAGTGGTCTTGTCAGGAGAGGCTGGAGTTACTATCTACTCGGCAGATTATGATACAGTCCATGCTCCGTGCGGACTTGTAGACCTAAGACAAATGATTGGGCTCATTGATGCCGCTGCTGTTGCTATTGCGTTTTCACTATCAAGGAACCTGGATGTTCAATCCACTGCCTTGCTTGCGAATGCTGCGTGTGAATGCATCCTTGCCGCTGAACGAACAGATTCATTTGTGTTAAGCCGAGAAGATTTGATTCATCGTATTGGCGAACAAGTTTGGAATCTTCAAGTGTCCAAACGGTGAGGTGATTTCGTGAGTGCATGGCCCTGGCCAACAACTGCTGACGTTGCATTGAGAGCCTTCGCCCCCTCGTATGAATCTCTTCTTATTGAGTCGGCATTGGGAGTACAGACATTGTTGGCTTCACCTTCTGGCAACATTGCTGCACCAAAACAAATCAGGCACTACGGTGAATGGCGAATTCAATGCCAGCATTCTCCTCATGACAAAAGTATGTTGTTAGTAACGTGGCTAGAAGAGGTACTCTACCGACAAGAAATTCATAATCAATGGTTTCTTGACGGCGCTGTAAAAATTGAGAATCATGATACCGGCCTCACTGCAGTCGTTCAAGTCACTTGGGTAAAGGCGGAAGAAATCGAGCGAGAGTTGGAAATAAAAGCAGTTACAACTCACAAACTTGCAGTAGAGCAAATCGCTGCAGGAATCAATCTCCCACCACCTGACCCAGACGTACCAGAATTTCAAGGTCCAGGGTGGTATTGCGATGTCGTGTTCGATATTTGAGTGGGAGTGCCAAGGGTGGACGCTCGTTCAACGAGGCCAAATCCGCAAGCTTCCTCCATCCCGACACCCCACAGCACCCATGGCTCCAGGTAGGGCTGCTCCGTTCCCGGCCTGACCTAATCCCCCGGTTATTCAGTTCCCGTTTCCTTCCGGATACGGTTCATGACACCCGAGTCATGTGGGGGCGAGACATCAACGTCCGCCTACGGGAACCTCAAAGCCGCTCTCGCCGCCCCAAGGCGTTCAGTCCACCATAACGACGCTTTGTGGTACAGGGTACGCCGGGCTCCCCACCTATCCCATCGGGCCCTGCTGCCCAGCCTATATGAAATCAGCGTCAATGAACATTATTCCAAATCTGCTTCTTCTTCATACTTTGAAGGGCAAGATGTCTTTATTGTACTGGCGTCCAAGATGTAAGTCCCATCTTCAAACAACAGCACACCTTCAGCGTATACCGTACGGTTGTCCCCTAATCCGTTTGATACGGCCGCATCGGAGTATCTGATCTCAAGAGTATACGATTCACCTTCAAGAGTAAACATCATGGTACCGTTATCGATGCTACCATCAAGTACCTCCCCTCTAACCGCAACTTCATTTCCGATATGCGACTCTGGGTCAAGCATGAGTTCGTCAACTGTTCGTGTAGGTACAGGGGCCTGAACAAGCACCGTAGCGAGCAAACCTAGCGACACGATGGCTCCGACAACCATCACTCGTGTTCGCCTTGACCACATGTATTTGTCACCCCTCTCTCCCTTAGAAACCCTTTCAACAGGATTCTGATTCTGTTCCTATCGCATCAACCAGCATCGAGTAACCTTGAGCATTAAGATGCTTATGAATCCCATGAACCACTGCTTTTGTTAACGAAGGACCCTCAAAAACAAATCCACTGTATGCTTGAACCAAAGAGGCTCCAGCAACTATTTTCGCCCACGCATCCTCAGCAGACATGACGCCTCCGACCCCAACAATGGGCCACTCTCCGTTTGTCATTTTACTAACAATCCGTATCATTTCAGTAGAACGGTTCAACAAAGGACGTCCGCTTAGACCCCCTTGTTCTGCGAATATCTTCTCTTCTTTGGATGAAGTCGAATCAGGTCGGACGAGTGTAGTATTTGAAAGGACAATTCCGGAGGCTCCACTTGAACGAGCGGTATTGACGACATGTTCGAGTTGTTGGTCAGTCAAATCAGGTGCAACTTTGACGAGGATCGGCTTCCCTTCGCCACCAAGAGCAAGTTCGCTATTTACAGTGTGGCATTTCTCTAAAATACGGATTAGCCCCTCATCGTTTTGAAGTTCACGTAGATTTGGAGTATTAGGGGATGACACGTTGACAACAAAGACGTCGGTAAATTTCCAAAGAGCACGCATTGTCGCTCCGTAGTCTTCATGTGCGTCCTCTAAGGGTGTGATTTTGGACTTGCCCAAGTTAACCCAAAGGGGGACATTTGGAGCGCCATATTTAGAAAAGTGTTTGGCCAAATTTTCAGAAATCTGCTCGGAACCCTCGTTGTTAAAGCCCATTCTGTTAACAAGGGCTTGAGTTGAATCCGCCCGAAACATTCTGGGTTTGGGATTTCCGTCTTGCCGGTGTTGTGTTACACCTCCAATCTCGATAAATGAAAGCCCTGTAGCCTCCCAACCACGTAGTGCAATGGCATTCTTATCCATGCCTGCTGCCAACCCAAAGGGGTGGGAGTAGACATTCCCAAACACCTCAACAGGTATGGATTTACGGGGTTTGTAAGTCAATTTGAGCGCAGAACGGGTGAGGGGGTTATTGGAAAAGAGCCGCAACATCTTGAGGCTTCTAAGGTGAGCGCGTTCTGAATCTTGAAATTTGAGCAGTGGTCGCCCAAACCAACGATAGAACACGCCCATGTTAGGGACTCTAGGACACCATCTTTCAAGACTTGCCTCATGTTGGACCAAATCATGCGAATCACTGACCCTGCATGGCCTGCTGTACAGGAAGCATCCCGGATGATATTGAGGGAAGGAGCAACTTCAATCATGGCCCCCGAGAAATTTCATGATAAATTGCATGCACTTGTACTCAAAATGGGAGATACAATGCCAGCACGCCTGCAGTTCCCAATGGTCGTCGATGCAGATGGGGATGTCATAATTCTCAATGGCGACTCTGCTCATGGGGCAGAACTCATGTTGTATTGTGGCTCTGAGATATTGGTAAACCATCCAAGCACATTGTGGATACCATATGCTGCGAGTGAATTCATGGAACTCTTGCTTCAATCCATGGATGATCTATTGGAAGCAGGATATCCAGGTTGCCTTGGATGTGGCGGCCCCGGTGCAGAAGAAGAATGGGATGAAAGCGCTAGCAGAAGACGAATGAATCTCAAATCATAATCGCAATTCTATTATGAAATGTAACATTTCATACGCACGAAAGCATCATTGAAAAGGTAAAGGAGGGTTCAAGTATGGTCGTCGGCGGCCCTATTCCATATGTCTATTGTCATCATTGCCGAGAAGCCCAGTGTTGCACAAGACCTCGCTAACGTTCTCGGTGTTGGGAAAAAGACAGACACCCACTGGGAAAGTGACGACATCATTATCACGTGGGCCATTGGTCATCTTCTTCAACTCAAGTACATGGATGACTATGATGCCGCATTCAAAGATTGGCGAAAAACCATTGATAGACTCCCATATGTTCCAGAATCGTTTGAATACAAACCAATCGGTGGAAGAAGTCGATCTCAGCTTTCAGCAATTATGAAACTCATCAAAAACAAGTCGGTCACAGAAATTGTGAATGCATGTGACGCTGCACGAGAAGGCGAATTGATTTTCCGAACCATTGTACAGCATTCCAAAGTTAAGACTCCAGTGTCCCGAATGTGGATGCAATCGATGACCTATGATGCCATGCATACGGCGTTTGAAAACCGAAAACCAGGTGCTGAATACCAAGCACTCAGTGACGCAGCATATTCTCGCAGTTATGCAGATTGGATCATTGGAATGAACGGATCCCGTGTCGCTAATACCTATCTTCCACGAAAGAAAAGCGAGAAAGCGCCTAACTCTCTTGGGCGTGTTCAAACTGCAACACTCGCCCTTATCGTCGACCATGAACTCAAGGTACTATCGCACATCCCCATGCCGTTCTGGCAACTTAGCGGAACGTTCAGTGCTGGTGATGCAACATGGACTGCCCGATGGCAACGTAACGGCCACAAAGATGACCCGCTCCAACCCGAAAAGAAAGCACACCGAATCACAGAAGCATCTGAAAAGGCCGAAATAGAAGCAGTACTTGCATCTGGGGCTCCTGTAAACACTTCTGAAAAGGACCGAACGAAGAAGGAACAACCTCCTCTCAACTTTGATCTAACGAACCTGCAAAAGCGGGCCAATGGCCTCTGGTCTTGGTCGGCAAAACGCACATTAGGCGTAGCCCAAGATTTGTATGACAAGTTCAAATTGACGACGTATCCGAGAACAGACTCTCGTTA
>JABJFP010000114.1 GCA_018662715.1 Methanobacteriota archaeon
GGAGGTTCTCTCCCACGGGTCTGGATAGATGTCATACGGAGCTTCCAAGCCACCATCATCTATTTTTTGATCTCCAAAACAACCTGCGAGCATGCTCGTTGTAAAGAGCAACATCACGAGCCATGGCTTAACGTCCATGTTACCACCGGTGAGGCGAACTTTCTTGAACCAATCGGATGCTTGGGTCTTAGGACTCATTGCCTTCTTTTTCAGCCATTTCGGCTCGTACTTCGTCCATGTCAATTTCCTTGATTTTGAGGACAAGGTCTCTAAGGGCGTCTTCGGGGAGGGCTCCGGGCTGCATGAAAACACCAATTCCTTCCTTGAATACAATCGTGGTTGGGATTGACCGAATTCCAAACATTCCAGCAAGTTGTTGCTGGTCTTCTGTGTCAATTTTTCCAAAAACTACGTCGGGAAAATCCTCGGAAACACGCTCGTATACGGGACCATATGCCTTACATGGGCCACACCATTCGGCCCAAAAGTCCAAAATAACGATATCGTTGTTTTCAATGGTTTCAGCAAATATAGGTTCGGTAAGGTCTTGGGTGGCCATAGCAACTGGTAGCATTGGGGCCTTTTGAACTCATGTCCTACAATCAAAGACAACAAGGGATTGCTTGATGTGCTGAATCGTTCTCCGACCATACATGCGAAACGGCACAACACTCGCCATCCTTCTATCCGCCTTGTTCCTAATGTCCACCCTTGGGACTGCAATCACAATGGAAGAGGACACTGAAATCATGCCCGCCGCAGGGCGAGACTCAAGTGATATCCGAATCAGTGAAATCCTCGTTTCTGCCTCCTCTGAAGATTACAACGGAACCGATTGGAACAACGATGGATACACAGGTTCATCCTCTGACCAGTTTATCGAACTCTGGAACAGTGGTTCAGAGCCGATTGATGTCTCAAACTGGCTCCTTGACGATTCACCAGAAGAAGGTTCAGCCCCATGCCGCCTTGCTTGGAACACAACCATTGAGGCTGATGGCTACATTGTGATTTTCAGAGACAGTTCCCGAATTGAGTTGGATTATTTCGACCCTGACTCAGCCAGCATATCTGATGCTAACGGGAACCTCATCGACTCGCTCTCATACCCTGCTGAAGACTCATGGTGGGACACATCCTACGTCAAGGACCTTTCAGGAACCGTCACCAAGGTGTCACCTCCGACTCCAGGATGGGAAGGCTCGGCAACCTACATCGTCGCACAAAACATGGTCCGATGCTACGGACTTAGTGATAATTCACATGACGGTGCATACATTCTGAAAGGAAGAGTCGTCCCCATGACCGGTGAAGCGCACGTCATCAATGAAGGCCATATTCTGGTTCAAGATGGAATGATAGAGGCTGTTTGGGGAGACAACATTCCCTCAAACATTCAACTCTCCAACGTTCCTGTGATTGAAACTGACGGAACCATCTATCCTGGTTTGATCGACCTTCACAATCACCTTCACTACAACCAAGCACCATTATGGAACATGGATACGCATCTTTCTCAGAACAGCCAAAACGAATGGGGCGGCTACAATAACCGCTATGAATGGAAAAATCATCCAGATTACAGCGAACAAGTAACCAAGCCGAAAATGTTGGTTCATTCCGGACCTTATTGGAACATGGAATCAGAAGCGATGAAGTACATCGAAATGAAGTCAATCGTTGGGGGTACAACCGCTGCACAGGGAAGCCCCATGAACCCGAATGACAGCTATGGAACCATCCTTTCACGAAACATTGAAGACTACAATTTCGGAAGAGATGAAATCCATACCAAGGTCACTGAACTTACCTCCGATTACGTCGGGAACCACATAAAGACAGGAAATGCTAGTGGAGAACTGGATGCTTGGTTCGTCCACATAGCGGAAGGCGTTGACGAACGCAGTCGAGCCGAATTCGACATCCTTGTACAAAACAATTTGTTGGTTGGAGAGCTTGTTCTCATTCACGGTGTAGCGCTTGGAGAAAATGAGTTCACTCAGATGGCAGCAGCAGGCTCAACCTTAGTTTGGTCTCCTTTGTCCAATCTTCTGTTGTATGGAAATACTGCTGATGTCGCTGCAGCAAAGGCTGCTGGAGTTCACATCACACTCGCACCAGACTGGGCACCATCTGGCTCAAAATCACCTCTGCATGAACTCAAAGTCGCTGATTTGTGGGATGATGAAATGCTCGGAGATATCTTCACTGATTATGAAATGGTTGAGATGGTCACATCCGGTGCAGCACTTGCCACAAACTGGCAGAATGAAGTCGGCACCATCACAGCCGGAACTGCTGCTGACCTCGTGGTTGTAGACAACATTCACACCAACCCATATCGCAATCTCATCAACGCAGTTGACCCTGACATTCGACTATCAATCGTCGGCGGCCTCGCCATATACGGCGATACTGACCTCATGACCTCGCTCAAAGGAACCGACCACGAACCTGCTGGAGCCTTTGGAAAATCCTTGGACATCACATACCTTGCTGCACCAGAGGGTGCTCAAACATGGGCGAGCATCACTGAGAATCTCACCATGGCTATGCGATTTGACCCTGACGAAATGTCCGCAGCCTTTGGCGATGCATCTGACTTTAGCAGCGTTACTTCCGGCATGACAAATGTTGGACTAGACCCTTGGTATACCTACGGTGATGAGCGCTATTTCAACGTCATAAACGGCTCTGGAAACGCTAACGCCCAAATCAGCATGTCCCTCTTGTATGATCGCTATTATGACCGTGCAGAGAACTTGCCTGTCGTAACAGACTTCGAAGTTATTGAGGGACCAACCGTTGTGCCTTGTGATGACGGAACAAATCCACCATGCGATACCGGAGGAACCGATAACGGAGGAACTGACAATGGAGGTACCGATAACGGAGGAACTGACAATGGAGGTACCGATAACGGAGGAACTGACAATGGTGGAACCGATAACGGAGGAACTGATAATGACGGAACCGATATCCCAAATAATCCACTTGATGACCAACAATCAAGCGAGGACGAAGCCAAGGACAAAGCCTTGTTGTTGTTCCTAGGCCTGGTTGCTGTCATGCTGGTTGCTTTGTTCTTCGTATCACGAGGAGGAGAGGACGCCCTAGCAGCAGAGGTTCGCATTGAGAAGATGTGGGAGGAAGGAAATGCAGAGGTCTTGGAAGACGTTGCTTTTGTCCCGTCCATGCCTCCGATGGAGCCTCCAAAAGAAGAAGAATGATCAGGCGAGGTCCCAAGTTGGGCCTTCTGAACTATCTACTACGATAACGCCAAGTTCATTGAGTTCGTCTCGAATAGCATCTGCACGTGGCCAGTCTTTGTTGGCTCTTGCTTCACCTCGTTGTAAGAGCAATGCTTCCACTTCGTCAGCAATCTCTGCTCGTCGTGGATCATCTTCGGGTTCTGCAAGCGCCATCTCACGGCTCGGTAGAACACCAAGCACTTTTCCTGCAGTCTCTTCAAGAAGTTGAACTGCATAGTTACCAAACGCATTCTTATCGGCGTCATCAAGTCCAGATTGAAGCATTTTCCCAATTTCGCGAGCCATGCCGAGAACTTTGGCAACGGCCTCTCTTGAATTGAAATCATCATCCATAGCTCGGGCGAAACCTTCAGCCATCTTTTCGAGTAAGCCAAGCGCTTTGACGAGGGGTTGCTCAGAGGTCAAATCAGGCTTTGGAAGGCTTACAGGTGAATCATCTGTGCATGCCTTCAAAGCAGAAACATAAGATTCTAAAACCCGATTATAGTTGCGGTCTGCGTCTTTCAGAAGCGTCTCATTCATGTCAATTGGTGAACGATAATGAGCATTGATGAGGGCGAACCGTAGAACCATTGCGTCAACATGCTGAAGAATGTCACGGATGGCCCAAAAATTCCCGAGGGATTTACTCATCTTTTCTCCATCAATGTTCACAAACCCGTTGTGTAGCCAATGATGAACAACTGGCGAATGACCTGTATGGCACTCTCCTTGGAAAATTTCTGCTTCATGGTGTGGGAAGCGTAGGTCGTGGCCTCCTCCGTGAATATCGAATTCTTTGTCAAAGTGATCTAGAGACATAGCTGTACACTCAATGTGCCATCCCGGTCGACCCGGGCCCCAGGGAGATTCCCATGTGGGTTCGTTTGGTTTTGCTGCTTTCCATAAAGCGAAATCCTTGTGGTCTCGCTTGGTAGAAGCAGTTCCATCAACTCGACCACCTGCTCCTGAACGAACCGCATCAATGGACTGACCGGTGAGTATTCCATACTTATCTGGGGCTGAATCGACATGAAAGTAAACGCCGTCATCCGTCACATAGGCATGTTTCTTGTTGATGAGGTCCTCGGTGATTGAAATCATTTGGTCCACATAATCTGTACATCGGGGGTAGGTATCTGCTCTGAGAATATTGAGTGCATCCATGTCTTCGTAGTAAGCCTCAATATTTTGGTCAACCAATGCCTTCCAGTCCCCGTCCAATTCATTGGCTCTCGCAATGATTTTATCATCAATATCTGTGAAATTCTGCACATAATTAACGTCAAATCCACTTGCTTCAAGCCATCGGTGAATCAAATCAAACGCAAGGTAACATCTTGCATGGCCAAGGTGACAACGGTCGTAAACTGTCACCCCACAAACATACATCGATACTTTGCCCGGTTCGAGGGTCGTAAAGTCCACTTTTTCTCGTCGCTTCGTGTCGTGAACGCGAATGGGCATGGGTCTCATGTCGCGGTGTATGCAGACACACTTGAAGGTTCATACGAGACCCGTGGCTGGGCGGGTGTATGGAGGAGTCTTCTTCACAGCGTATTTTCGTGACTGGAGTGAACGGCCACATTGGGAATCATATTGTTCGGGACCTGCTTGAACATGGTTACTGCGTGAAAGGTTCGGTTCGTTCACTCACTGACCCATCAAAAGTTGACCATGTATTGCAGCATGCCAAGGACTTGGGGGTAGAAGACCGATTGGAACTTGTCGAAGGAGATGTTTTGGATGCTGATGGTTGGACAGAACACCTGACTGGCTGTGATGGACTGTTTCATACAGCAACCATTTACAGCACTCAAGGCGATACACAAGCCATCCTTGACACCGCAAACAAAGGCACTATGCATCTGTTTCATGCTGCTGCAAACGCCCAAATTCCGAGAGTCATCTACACCTCAAGCACAGCAGCAGTTGGAACCAAACCCAAAGGTCAACTGAAAGATGAATCAAACTGGCAGACCGACACAAATCTACCTTATACAACTGCAAAAACCCAAGCAGAGCACTTGGCGTGGGAACTCGCGGCACAACTCGAGTTGGATGTCCGTATCATCAACCCAACCGCAGTACTTGGAGGCGGTTTCGTTCGCCCCACTCCGAGCGTTGATTTTTTCCAAGATGCGCTGAAAGGAGCATTTCCAGTAGCACCAAAGTTTCCAATGGCGGTCGTCCACGTTCGTGATGTAGCACGTGCGCACAGACGTGCGTTTGAGGTTGATAACGCCGAGGGAAGGTTCATTCTGGCCCCGCACACTAATCTTACCCTGTCAACCATTTGCCGAAAGATACGGGAATTGTATCCTGAATCAAAATCACCCAAACTTGCTTTGCCCAACATACTGCTACCCTTAGCAGTGTTCCAGGATTGGCTGGGGGGATTGTTCGGCAAACAACGCTATTTAACCCGTTCAGTGGCCAAATCCTTAGGAAAGGGAGATACGAATTATTCAAGTGAGAAGGCTGAACGAGTCCTTGGCATGACATGGGAGGGTTTTGACACGTGCATCAGAGATACGGTCGACGCTTACCGTTGACCCGCAGGCAAGGAAACTTCCTTGCGGTCATGAGTTGGTTTGTTCCCACAATGACTGTGATTACAGCGATGACCATTCATTTTGCAAGCGGAGCCCGAGCCTTTCCAATCTTCATATCTGAAGCGGATTATCCAGGGCTCCAACGAACTGTTTTCACGTATGGGCTTGTTCTCACCGGCTTCTTGCAGATGATGTTTGCTTGGCATCTGTACCACGGATTAACTCCAAAGAACCACCGCCTGTGGAATGCATCTTGTCTTGCGGGCATCATCGTTGGGTTCCATGTCATCTTGGTGGCGTATTATGACATGTACGACCACATTGACCCGCACATCTATGCCTCAATGGTAGCCTTTGGAGGTGGCATTGTTTGGGCGACATTGGGCCACTTCGCACTGGATCCATCAACAAGTCCAGGTTCAAAAATGAGGAAAACCGGTATTACAGCCTCCCTCTTGTCACTCGTAGTCATGATTGTGTCGTTCCAGTACGCCGTGAGCACCTTTGACACCGAGGGATTAAACACTGAAGAATTCCTTAACAAGGCTCAATTTGGAATTAATTTTGCTGGGCCAGCAGAATACTTGGTCGTGGGTGGACTCATGATGGCGCTAGCGTCCTTCGGAATCGATTTGAACCAAGCACAAGAACAACAGCCAGCCAGTGAAACCAATACCCAAGAAATCAAACAAAATGATATCTGAGCAACATCAACGTGCTCAAAATCAACAAAAGAACTCCTAAAGCCAAAATTACAATCCGTGCAAATTTGGGATTTGATATTCGTTGCTGAACACGATCACCGACATTCGTCCAAACTCCCATTGATAGAAATCCGAAGGAAGTATTGACGGTCGCTATGAAGAATGTACCCGGAACTCCGCCAGGAATTCCTCCCGGTTCGGATTCAAAGGATGTTAGCATCACCGTGAGCAATGAAAAAATAACCATCCATTGCTTTGTATTGACAATTTGCATGGCTATGCCCGTCTTCAATCCCAATTTGGGAATTGAAGTTGCAACATTAACTGTACGCTTTGAAGTTCCGATAAAGATGAGCCCAAGTCCGAAAAGTATCATCAATAAGGAGCCAAGGTAATGGAGAATTTTTCCTAAAAAACTGTCTGCATCAAACGCATTTACTGCTAGCCCACAGATAACGTTCACACCAAAAAAACCAATTCCAAGTCCGATAATCAACGGAATATTTGAGCGACGCCCGTGAATTGATGCATGGGCAGCACAGGTAGAATTGTTCGGCCCCGGGACGGCCATCCCGAGAGCGAGAAGAGTGAGCAACGCTGCAAGAGTAGCCCATTCCATGACCCGAACAACGAGAGAGGTGATATCAACTCTTCGTATCAGGAGTGTATCCTTTACCTGATTCCCTAACGAGTCCGAGGATTTTCTGATCCAATACAGACAGAGCGAGGTTTGATGGATTGCGTCCTGTTTTCTGACTCTGTTCAGTTGATACAAATACGTGGACATTCATTGCTCTATGGCTCAATTTGTGGGAAACTATACCAACAAAATCGTCGTCTCCGTTTTTGCCAGGTTTTTGTCCTTCAATGAGTTGCGGCCCCCACAATCCCCCAAATAGACCGTCCTGTTTTCGCTGATGTATGACAGGATTACCATCAGCGTCAAATTCAACGCATGTCCAAAGTGTGATTTCTTTGACTTTGGTCTTCTTTGGCTTTGGATAGTTCGTAGCCGTTTCTCTTCCAAGACATGAGGAGTTGACTGGGCAGAGATGACATTGAGGTTTTTTGGGCGTACATATCGTTGCCCCGAGTTCCATTAAGGCCTGATTCCAGTCACCGGGACGTTGCCGAACGAGTTGTTCGTCAGCCCATGATTGAACCTCTTTATTCGAGGGTTCGGTCATCTGATGTTGCCTTGCCATCACGCGCCTAATGTTGCCGTCAACACAGGCAAATGGTTGACCAAAGGCGATGCTCGAGACCGCTGCGGCCGTGTAAGGGCCGATTCCGGGGAGTGACAAAAGAGCATCACGAGATGATGGAAGTGAGCCGTCAAAGCCTTCTTTTGACGACGGCAGCATGACGAGTTGACTCAAGGCGTGAAGACGACGCGCTCTGCTGTAATATCCGGCACCCTCCCACGCTTTGAGCACCTTGTCAACAGAGGATTCAGCCATGGATTGAATCGTTGGAAATGTATCCATCATTCGTTTCCAATAGATCAGTCCCCGGCTCACTTGGGTCTGTTGTAACAAAATCTCACTCAGCAAAATAGCCCAAGGGTCGTCGGTTTTACGCCAAGGTAAGTCCCGTTGATGCTCGTCGTACCACTCAAGCAATTTTTCTTGTGAAAGGCCACTCAAGGCAACCACACTCACGCTTCAGCGGTTTCAGCCTTCTTTGCTTCGATTTTGGCATCGTTTGCTTTGATTTGCTCCCAAACCAATTCAGCAACGTCCTTGACTTCCATATCCGAACCAATGGCATTGAGCCCGTCGGTGACCATGGTTGAGCAGAACGGACATCCGACGGCTACGGTTTCAGCTCCTGTGGCGGCGAGTTCCTTTGAGCGGATGACGTTAACACGGTCGTAGCCGTCATCAACATGCTCTTCCATCCACATTTGAGCGCCACCTGCGCCACAGCAGAACGAATCTCGTCCATGGCGTTCAGCCTCTACATCAACTCCGCCAATGGCATCCCGAGGAGCGTCTAATTCGCCACCAATGCGGCCAAGATAGCACGGGTCGTGATAGGTCACGGTTCCATCATGCTTCGGTTCTGGAAGCTTTCCTTCCTTTTGGAGATGGTTAATGAGTTGGGAGTGGTGCATGACTTCAATATCTTCCCCTCCATAGTCCTTGTATTCTTTTCCGAGAGTATGGAAACAATGCGGGCATGAGGCTACGACCTTTTTCACACCGATTTCCTCAAAGGTAGCGAGATTCGTTTCGGCCAGCATTTGGAAGAGGTATTCGTTTCCAGCACGGCGTGCAGCATCTCCGCTACATCCTTCTTGCATACCAAGAATTCCAACATCCAGGCCTGCTTCCTTCATGATGCTGATCGTATCGCGAGCGACCTTCTTGTTGCGTTCGTCAAAGGATGCCGCACATCCTGCGAAGTAAATGTATTCGGCTGGTTCTGCGACTTTGACATCCAACCCTTCAGCCCAGTCTCCTCGTTCGTGGGATGGGAGTCCGTATGGGTTTGAGTCCGATTCCAAGTTTTCAATGGTCGCCATCAAAGGCATGACGGTGTCTTCGACCTTTTCGTCAAATTCCATTCGCTCCATCATCAAGTGGCGACGAGCATCGGTAAGTTTTGGCACGTGGTCAATGTAAATGGGACATGCTTCAACACATGCGTGGCAGGTTGTACAAGCCCAAATGGCGTCTTCACCAAAGCGAGCGATGATGTCTTCTTCTGGAGTCTCACCAGCAAGGAGTGTTCCAGAATGGTCGTTAGCATAGTGGCGGACATCATGAATGATTTCCATTGGGTTGAGAGCCTTTCCGCTCGCATATGCAGGACATACATCTTGACATCTGGCACATGAGGTACACGCCCATCCATCGATGAGGTCTCGCCATGTAAAGTCGGTATAGTTCACAGCGCCAAAAGATTCCAAATCGAGGTCATCAAGCAGAACGGCCTTGCCGTCTTCACCACGGGCTAGAGGTTCCATCGTAGCCATAGGGCGCAAGTCATGGAAGAACACGTTTGGGAAGGCCATGACTAAATGCATGTGCTTTGAGAGTGGAATCAAAAACAAGAACACACAGATAGCGACCATGTGAGCCCAATAGGCTGCAATCACCAAGCTGGTACTCGGTACTATGGTTGTAGCGACCCACCATCCGATGGGTTCCCATGTTTTGGAGATGGTAGATTCGCCGGCTTCCACCACAAAGGATGTGGTTGTGATGGTCATGATGAGAAGAAGGATTGCGTTGCCTTCAAGCTGAGACTTCCCCTTGAGTTTCTCAGGAGTAAAGGCAACCCTACGAATCAAAGCAGCCACGCAGCCAATGAAAGCGATGGTGTATCCGGTTTCAACCACCATATTCCAAGGGCCTCGAAGCAGTTCAGGAAGTACCTTTTGAGAGAATTGATTGCCCGTTGCGAGATCGAACATATCGGTTGAGAGCATCAAGAAACCCCAAAACATGAGGACGTGAATGCCTCCAGCAACTCGGTCTTTCAGAACTTTCTTTTGTCCAAGCCAACCTGTGGCGACCTCTTTGATTCGGGTTCCCCAATTATCAAACCGGTTTTCCGGCTTTCCTTTGAGAACCAATCGTGAGGCCTTCTGAACTTGATAGAGGAAAAACCCTCCAGATACTCCAAAGAGCATCAACAAAATTACCCATCCAGGAATGGGTCCATAGTCCAAAAACAGGGGATGTTCCATGCTGCTCACCGCCAAAGACATGCTCGGGCAGGTCTCCGAGAGGGAGACGCACTTTGAAACCACCGTCAAAAATCAACGAGATGACTCGTGGTTGTGAGAAGGAATATGAAGGCCGACCGCTTCTAGTGACCATGGGCCTTGACGGAGACGCTACGACGGCGAGCGCTCCGGCCAAATGTATCCTCTTCGGAGAACATGCAGTTGTTTACGGCGAACCAGCGGTTGCAGTGGCCCTTGAACAGCGTCTACATGTACGCATCTCTCCTGCTAAATCATGGAGCATTGACGGCAGTTCCCTTACCGCAAAACGCCACCCACACATCCATCATCTCGTCCATGCTCTGTGGACCAATACAAGCGAGCCAAAGCCCCTCTCCGTCCATGTAACCGGCGACATTCCACGTGCTTCTGGACTTGGCTCAAGTGCCGCGCTTAGTGTTGCGCTGTGTGCTGCTTTAGATACGAGCCGCATGAATTCAGGAAACGGCCTTAATCACGATGAAATGAGCCATCTCGCCCACATGGCAGAAGCAACTGCCCAATCCGGACGAGCATCCCCCATGGATACATCGACAAGCACTCTTGGAGGAGTTGTTGTCCTATCCGATAAGAAAGAAGACGGGTGTGAATGGGCGTTTACCCGACAACTCGAGACACCTGAGGGGATGCGAACTTGGGAGATTCATACAATGACCCCACCACAAGATGATGTTTACCTCGTCTTGGGGAACACTGGTGTTCACGCTCCAACATCTCACCAAGTCGCACTCGTCGCTGCTGCTCTCGAAGCCAATCCGAAGCGGATCAACGAGATACGAGCCATCGGAAGTATATCTCGGCGTGGATTAAAAGCCCTCCAAGAAGGAAATTACGATGCTGTTGGCCATGCAATGAGCGAAAACCACCTCATTTTACGAAACCTTGGTGTTTCATCGGAAGAGCTTGAAACCCTAATTTCGGCAGCCTTGCCAACTGCACTCGGAGCGAAACTAACCGGTGCAGGAGGCGGTGGATGTATGGTGGCGTTAACGCGACAGCCCAAGGCAACAAGCGAAGCGATTGAGCTTGCCGGTGGACGGACGCTTATCTCGCGGCTTGGAAATCCCGGCGCAACCCTCATTGAAGGGCCTAAAGAGACTTTTTGGCGTGACTGAGCACCTTGTTGGCCCCCTTGCAGAATCGTGAGGGGCCGAAATTCCTTTTATATACTAAAGGTCATTGGGGTTATATATGACCACCGATGAAGAACGCCTAACTGTCGTAAACGTAGTTGCAAGCACCCGTGTTGCTGAAGAACTTGACCTTCCAGACATCGCTATTCAACTCAACTGCGAGTATGAGCCCGAACAATTTCCTGGTGTCGTTTACCGAGTCACCGAACCAAAACTTGCAATCCTCATGTTCCGCTCCGGACGTGCTGTGTGCACTGGCGGAAAGGACGAAGACAACATCCACACAGGTATTGACCGAATGATCAAGGACCTGCGCGCTGCTGGAATTGAAACCTGGGACCTCAAGGACGTCACCATCGAAGTCCAAAACATGGTCGCTACATATGCACTCCACTACCCCGAAGATTACGACGGTGTTGACAAGTTCACAGGCGAGCCTCAAGCAGGAGTCCCTCGCAAACTCAACCTCAACCACTTGACCTTCCACTTGCCCTTTGACAAAGTGGAATACGAGCCAGAACAATTCCCAGGACTCATCTACCGACTTGACGACCCTAAGGTCGTATGTCTCATCTTCGGATCAGGTAAGATGGTCATCACCGGCGCCCGTCACAAAGACGAGATTCTTGAAGCCGTTGAAATCATCAAGGACGAACTTGCTGACCTTCTCTGAGAGGAGGATGCAGGTCGACGCTTCTGAAGAGAAGCGTTGATGGTCTCTTTCTCACCTGCGTTCAGCATGGGAAGCAGTAGACGGTCCGTCTTCGTGCCCGGCTTGATGGCCGCATTGCTCCTCGTCACGATGATTCCATTGGAACATCCAGTGCTTGAAGAATCGTCTACGGTGCTGCATTCAGGAGGATACGACCCCGGCGTCTCTGATGTCCCAACATGGAGAATCGGTGACCGCTGGATATACTCTGGGACCTTTGATCCAACAATTCTTGTTACCGACACGGGAGTTGACGCCACCGTTGGTGAAATTCAAGGCGACACGACTTCTGAAGTGACTGCAATTTCAATGCAAAATGTCGACAACATGTCTGTTCTTGCCTATACCCTACGCTCAAGCGCAAACTTCGATAAATCGGGTGTTTCCCTTGAAGGATTCTCCGGAAACGTATACATTGAGTACACCCAAACTGAATACCTTCGTGTAAGTGATTTATCCCCAATCCGAAGTGACCTCGACATGTACATACGGTTCGTTCCAAGCGGAATTTCGTTCTTGGAACAAATCCTTGGAGACATTACGATCTCGACGACCTATTCTCCAGTCAACGAGAATTATGATTTTCCATTACGAGCCAATGAACGTTGGACTACGATGACAACGTCCTATGTCCAATGGTCGGGTCAAAGCGATTACATTACGCCCTTCCCGCCTCCAGTAACTGAAACCAATACCACAACCTGGGTTGTGTCTGATGTGGGGAGACCTACCAATTCCTTTGGTCAATCGACCGACTATGGTGGTTGCAATGGTTCGTATGAGATGGTGTCGTACAACAGCGAAGGTGATTCAGAAGGTTACAGATGGTATTGTCCTGAAGTTGGAAACTATGCTTGGTTACACACCGAAGACGATATTGGACTCACCATTGACTTCCGGCTTAAGCGGTACGACCCTGTAGGAGCATCAGGAGTTGACCCGTATTCAAATCCAGGCTCAAGAGACTCGTGTCTAGAAGTCAATCCCGAACGAAGCATCACCGCTCTCAACACACCAATGCAGGTTTGGGTCAATGCATCCTCAAGTTGCTTTACCAATCCTTCTGGAGTCAATCTTGAACTTCATCATGAACACGAAGGGATTGTCAAATCCCTGACAACCGCTGCAAACGGAAGCGCATGGACAACCATTGACATCGGGGATGCACGTGATTCATCCGACAGCCAAACGGACTATGCAAGCCACGGTTTAGTCGCCAAATCTGGTTCCTTTGTGGGAGCGAGCACCGTCACACTGGACCAATATTTGGTAGGGCTGGATGTGTTCGCTGACGCTGAAGCTGCACAAATTCTTAGAAACCGAAGCGGTGTAATCACTCCGCTTAATGCCCTATCAGGTTACAATGTCCTTCCTGGTGATGATTTGGAAATTGAAGTCTCGTTTAACAATCGGGGGATCACCGCATCCACCGCAACTGAAGCAGTCATCACCTTACCTGGTGGACTCACCAACAAAGTGCCGCTGCCAGCCCTTGAAACCTATCAGGTGCACAAGGTGGCTCTCAATTGGACCGTACCGATTACCGCGGAAATCGGCACGCAGAGTTTGATGTGGGAAGCAGACCCTGACGGAATCAATTCTGCTGATGCTAACCCTTCCAACAATCTTGCTATAATCGACCTCTTTGTTGGACGGGTCCCAACTCCCGTTGTCAACGGCTCATCAGGGCTAACCAACGAATATATCCTCCTTGACGCCTCGGAAAGTTTCGATGAAGATGGAGGCAATGTCTCCTGCAAATTCAACGTGCCATTTGACGATGGGAGCCGCACTTGGTCCACTCTGAAAGTGCTATCACCAGATTGCATACTCAACTATTCGTGGATTGATGACGGTTCTTATCCTGTAGAAATCACCGTTATCGACGAAGAACGGGATGAAGTGAATCTCACCGTTATGGTCGACGTCTTGAACCGTGCACCGTTATTAGAGGTCAGAAGTGCACGAACTGAGGCAATGGTAGAGTATCCCATCACACTCTACGCCTATGCAAACGATTCGGATTCAGAAGACGTATGGCCTGGCGTGGTTGATATCTATTGGCCTGGTGCAAACTGTAAGGAAGGATACTACACACGAACATGCACGACCACATCAACAAAGGAAGGATGGAACACGTTTACTGCCGTGGGGTTGGATGACGATAGCACCATGGCAACGGCAACGATAGACATCCGGTTTACCAATATCAAACCGCACAGCGTGAACATACAACTGGTCGACCAAAATGGGCCGATCCTCATGGACGCCCAGAATACATGGCACGTTACCGAAGACCAACTGGTCCTGGTGAAAGGGCAAGCACAAGACTCCATTGACGACATTGATGAACTCACCCACACGTGGTGGCCCGATGATGCCCAACCCTCACTCATACGCACATTTGACGGGCGCACATCCGAATTTGACATGATCTGGCACGAAGCGGGTTTGCACAAAATGAGGCTTGAAATCACGGACTCCGAAGGTGAATCAAGCGGTGTTGAAGAACGGTGGATTAGTGTAGCAAACATAGCACCCAGCATAGAGCCACTGGCCCAAATTCTACCTATTGCTGAAGGGCAAAGCATTAGCGTGTCGGGAACTTCTTCCGATTCAAGTTCCGACCAAGAAACACTGATCCGTTGTTGGGACATTGACCCGAGCATGGACTCCAATGATATCGGCAGCGCAGATGACGATTGTGACGTCATTGGCGACAATCTTACTATTTCTTGGAACCGAAGTGGAACCCATAAGTTGGTGTACCACGTGACTGATAATGACGGAGCGCACACGAGTGAAGTTCTGACGGTTGAAGTATTGAACACACCACCTCTCATTCGTACTGCGAACGTAGCATGTGTAGCCTATGAGCCGTGTACGCTCGATGCGCAATCAACGATTGATGCACTCAATGATTTGGAGGGATTAACCATCGTCTGGGACGTTGATATTGAATTTGATAGTAATGAAGATGGTATTCTCGACAACGACGCTGACATCATCGGTAAGACCGTCACCTATACGTTCCGTAAAGCAGGAACTCAATCCATCAAAGTGATGGCATGGGATGAGGACCCACAGCGACCGGGAACCAAAGTCATCACGTTCGCTGTAGCTCCTGCCGATCGTACAGCATTGGAAAATATCGGGGCTTCGTTGGCTGGAGAAGATGCAAATCCAATGATGCAAGGAGGATTGCTCGTAGTACTGCTTGGACTTTTGTTGATGTTCTCACGACGAAAATCAAAATCCGGAGAAGAAGAGATGTGGGGTGATGTATCTCAGAGCTTGATGGTTGAAAATAATGAATCCCGCGAGGATGCACTTGCTGAAAAGCGTCCAAATTCTCCACCGCCAGAATATCTATTCCAAGTAGCCCTAGAAAATGCGCCGAAGACCATTGGGGTACACGCTTCACCTCCTGCTGATGGAAACGGCCCTCCGTTACCTGAGACTGGACTTCCCGAAGGGTGGACCGCCGAACAATGGTCTTACTACGGCCAACAGTGGCTGGAATCGCAGAATCCGTGAAGCGGCAGGGGACACTTCCTAAAGTATGAGAACACCCACGACGATGCATGAACCGAGATATGTGGAAGGCTGCCTTCGTCGCCGTTTTGTTTCTTCTCACTCCGATGCTAAACCATGTCGGCCCTGCAACCATCCTCTCCGAGGATAACACTCCCGATAACAGTTCGACTGGAAACCTCTCAGTGGTTGATGTCCCCAATTACAGAATTGGTGATAAGTGGGTGTATGAGACGAAATTTGACGTCGCACAACTGATCGCCCAAGCCAATGTCTCTGCATCCCTCAACACACTGACAGGAGATACGGTCAACACGGTCACTGACATCCTCTATGAAACCGACGAAAACGGCAAGTCTGTTCTTGTGTACGAAATCACCATTGACGGCTCGTTTAGTTCCGGTAATAGTGGGGCGACTCTTGAAGGAACGAGTGGACGGTTGGAAATTGATTACGATGGAACCGACATCATCCGAGCAAGAGACCTGGCGACGAGGGAATCCAATTTCAATTTGGATGTTACATTTGCTCCTTTTAACCTCGGGTTTTTGAGCTTCACATTGGCTGATATCAACTTTGATAACAGTTACACCCCAGCCAAAGAAACCCATGATTTCCCACTTCGAAACGGCGACCAGTGGTACATGCCCTTCCGCGCAGACACAGTGGTAACAGGTACGTCTGATTATTTTGACCCGTCGGAATTTGATGGAGGTGGACCCGAAAACTATTCATGGCAGGTCATCAAGAATGATGCCCCCAGTGAAGATGGAGACACACCGCAATATTTGGGCTGCGACAATTCATACAAAATCTCAGAATGGAATGAATCAGGAGTCAATACCGGATTCAACTGGTACTGCCCCGATGCCCGAGGAAGCGCCTGGAACCGAATCATCAATCCAGCAGGATTTACCATTGATTGGATTTTGAAAACGTACAACCCAAGTGATTCAAACAGTGTCATTCCAGCCTCTTCGCCGGGTGGGCGAAACACCAACCTCAATGTAGCAACGGCCTACTCCGCAACCCTTCCGGACTCCACTGAAACCATTACCGTTGATTACAACGTTGCAGGCTCACCACCAAATCCGATAGCGAATACGAACCTGCAATTGCGCTATGAAATCGCTGAAACGATCCTTAACCCAACGACGGACCAGAATGGAGTAGCTCAAATTTCACTAAATGTATCCAACATGACCGACACAACGCCAAGTAGCGACGACCATACCAGCAACGGAGTTGTTGTTTACGACCCGGCTGCAAAAATCGTCGGAGCCGCTACTGTTGTTCAAGACCTCAGCGTTGTAGGAATTGACCTCATTGCCCAGCCCTCATCAGTCATCGTGGAACGCACAAGAGGGGGTGTCACGACAACGCTAGGGGCATCGATTGGCTACAACGCATTACCTGGAGACATGATGATGTTCTCATTGCCCGCTCAAAACCGAGGTGTACTCACATCTCCAGCAACCTACATGGAAATTGAGACTCCTGATGGAGTCACATACCGAGAGCCATTAACAGCCATTGGACCGTACTCAGAAGAGCGAGTCATCGTCAACTGGGCAGTCCCTGAGGAACTAGCAGTGGGAGTTAAGAATCTCAAATTCACTGTGGACCCAGACATGAACGTGACCGCCGATACCAACAAGACGAACAATGATGCTACCATTGGAATTTTCATTGGTCGCGCCCCAACCGCTCTTTTTGAGGCAAGTGAAGGAAATTACACTTTTGAAAATGTCACCCTCAACGCTACAGGTAGTTATGACGAAGATGGCGGAGAAGTCGATTGTGTCTTTGAGATTGAGTCTCGTGTTGGGCTCATCGATGTTATTGAGGCACCTGATTGCTCCACTCATTGGAACTGGTCAAACAGCGGCACATGGTCTGTCACGGTCATCGTCATCGACGGTGAATTGGACATTGATGAACTTCAAATTGATGTTGTCATCTTGAACCGGGCACCTAAATTCAACCTTTCCCATGATGCGACTGTCCCCGTGGAGCAATCCATTACCATCAGTGCAATTGACATTCAAGATATCGACACATCGTCCCCAACTGGGCAGCAGGTAACCATCTCATGGCCAGGATTGGAATGTACGGAAGGGTTGACCCAGCCCACATGCACGTTCATTCCCACAAGCGAAGGGCCCATGAATATCACAGCCATTGCAACCGATGACGATGGTGCCACAACAACGGTAACCAGCCCATTGGACGTGTTGAACATCCCACCAACAATTGGTTTCCCAGAATTATGGACCGGTGGGGAACAACTGTTGCAGGACGCAAATGGTACCTGGCACCTTGACGAAGACGAAATCGCATTGCTCCGAATCGTAGCCGACGATACGAGCAATGACCAAGGCACGCTCATTGTAGAATGGCTTCCCTCTCTTGCCGATGAAAACTGGACCGTCACCAGCGTTGGAATCTCCTCATCTGAAGCCGTTGCATGGACAACATCTGGAATCCATACGTTAAACGTCCGAGCAATTGACAGCGACGGTGCAACATCGGCAACTCAAACTGGCGAGGTTTTGATTCACAACGTCGCTCCCACCGTCACAGGATTGCCTGGAAATACTCCGGTGTTTGAAGAGGACAACCTCTCTTTAGAAGTCGTTGCAAGCGATACGGCCTCTGACATTGACACCTTGGAGATTTGCTGGGACTTTGACGCCACGGCTGACTTGGATAATGACGGAACTAAGGATAACGATTGTGAACTTACAGGAGCATCAATTTCCAAGTCATGGTCAACAACTGGTGTCCGTTGGATCACCGTCACTGTCACCGATGACGATGGAGCAACTGCAACTCAATCGATGAATGTCAGCGTACTCAATCTGCCACCAACTGCAGTCATCACGCTCGGCACCCTTGCTGATAATCTCATGGAGGGAGATAACCTGACCTTGGACGGAACTCAATCTGTTGAGACAGCGGGTGACAAAACGACTCTTATCTACCAGTGGGATGCTTCTTTCTTGGACACCGATTTGGATGGTAACAAGGTCGGAGATGTTGACCACCTCGGCGGAACATGGACCATTGAAGACCTTCCTGCAGGAACATGGAACATCATACTGACCGTTACCGACGATGATGGTGAATTTCAAACAACAGAACTCTCATTCGTGGTATCAGAAGCGCCTTCTGAAGGATTGTTTGAGAGTATATCCGACACCGTAGGGACGACCATGACATATGTCATCTTTATATTGGGAATCGTGATTGTTGGGCTTGTTGCCTTCTTGCTGTTTACAAGAAAGCGGCCCAGTGACGAACTCAAGGGATTCTCTGCCTTCGAACAGCCCTTTGAAGCACCACCAGTCGCTGCAGCCCCGGCCCCGGTAGAAGCCGCACCACAACCAACATCGTACGCACCGCAACCCGCTGCCGCTGTTGCTGAGCCAATCTATCAAGCCCCAGAACCGGTTAACACCGGCCCACCGATTCCAGCAACCGGACTTCCTGAAGGATGGAACATGGAACAGTGGAATTACTACGGAGAACAATGGCTAGCAGCAAATGCTGCACCAGCACCGGTCCAACAACCCATAGTTTCTAACCCTGCACCAGCACCTGCCTCAACGGAGCTACAATCGTTGTTGGACGATCTCGACTTTTGAGGACATAGTATGGCGAATCTGTGGCAATTCTTTGGATTACCTGACCCCGAAGGGAGTACAAGCCGAGAGGCAGCCCCTGCAACGACGCTTACACCGGCCCCAACACCTGTTCATGTTGAACAAACCACGCTTGAATCAATTGAGCCTGCGCCCGTGTTGGCCAGCAATGCCCCAACTTCTTCACAGCCATCTCTAGAACGGCTCCAGCCTCCATTGAATTGGACTGGCCCTGTCACGCCCGATGGAGAACCGTTCCACGACCTTGGACTTCATACTGGACGCCCACAAGCACTTCCATCCAAGGCCCTGAGATATGTGGCCCCTGATGCCATGAAACGCATTCATTCCCAAGCCATACTCCAACGAGTCCTTCAAGGAGATACCGTCATCGTGGATTTACGACCATTGGTCCATATGGAAAGCCACCAGATGGCCTGCAGAAGAGAATTGAAGCACATGGGAGATGAGGCAGGAGTCAACATCTTCTCCCTTGACCAAGAAGATAAATTACTCATGATACCTGGAATCAACGTTGTTGTTGACATGGAGAAACATGAACTTGGGCTTACGCCGCTAATGTGAAATCAACCGATGTTGGACAGTTGTTCGAGCATATCCATTGCCGATTGAGCAATCCCCAAAACCACCGATTCGCTACCGTCTACTAAACGAGCATGCTCACCCATCGCACCGTGAAGGTCGTATCCTCCTGCCTTGCCTTTCCAAGAGTTAGACCGGATTAAGTCCATCAGAACCTCATCACCGAAGTTTGGAAATTCAACCAGAGCAAACTCACAGAAAAACGTCCACTTCCCCATGAAATGAATCCCGGTAGCGCTCCAAACCTGATGTCGGCGTCCGGAGAGCCGGTGAAGCATCACAGCGGCTTCCGCTGCGTCACCTGGTTTCCCCATACTGAGCGAATGGTCGTCAGGGTCACTGATCATGGTATCTGAGACAATGGTCACCTGAGCGCCAGTGAAGTCTGATATCCCTTCGGCTTTCCGTTTGCATATCGTCAACACCTGATGGTCAACACTCCCAATTGGTGGGGTTTCATCGACGCCGGGCACCCCCGATTGATGGAGATCAGGGAATAAAAGGTCTAACATCACCTTTCGGCGCTCTGAATTCGATGCCAGCCAAACCTTCACACTTTGTCCAAGAAGAGGTACAATTTGGTAGTTGCGATTCATGAATCCGAAGGGAGAGGTTGAAGAATTGGAAGGTGTACCGCAGCGTGAGTGAGCCGTATGAGTGCAATGGAACGAATCCCTACACATATCGAAGGTCTGGATGAAAAAATGCAAGGTGGTATCCCGCAGGGGCACATTTGCATCGTCGCAGGGGCATCGGGTGCAATGAAATCCAGCCTTACCTTTTCGATGCTCTACAACGCTGTTCTCTACGGGGAAACAAGTGGAATCTATGTTACCCTTGAACAAGGGAAAGAATCGCTACGTTCTCACATGGCAAACATGGGAATGAATGTGGACGACCCTCGTGTCCGAAATCGAATCGCCATTATTGACCTCGCTGACCTTCGCGTCAAACTTGACGAACAGGGTATGAGCAACCGTGTTGATTGGATGGGGCAGCTCATCAAGCAACTGACCTCATACCGAGAATCAATCGGATTTGAACTCCTTGTTTTCGACTCACTAGGAGCCTTTTTCACCCTTACCAAAATGGAAAACCCTCGTGATGAAATTTTCCGCCTCTTTGAAGCAACCCGCCGTTTAGGACTGACCTCATTCTTCATCTGTGAAATGACTGGAGATGACCACAAACAGTTTGGTGAATATGGAGTGGAAGATTATCTCTCAGATGGAGTAGTCCACCTGGTCATGGAGCGTCATGGAGACGATGTCATGCGGAAAATCGGGGTAGTCAAAATGCGCCACACCAACCACTTGTTAGGTTACAAACCGTTCAACTGGAAAGAAGAAGAGCAGCGATTCACAATTTTGTGAAGTTCATTCAACGGTGACCGACTTGGCCAGATTCCTGGGCCTATCGACATCCTTGCCAAGACGTACAGCTGTCCTGTACGCCATCAATTGAAGAGGAAGTACCGTAAGTAATGGAGTCAACCAAGGATGAATTTTGGGGATTGCAATTGAAATATCGCCTTCCTCAGCAATCGCGTCTCCTTTTTCATGGATCAGGATTATCTTCGCACCTCGGGCCTTGCATTCATGTATTGCGAGGAGGGTTTTTTCCTTCAAATGGTCACTGGGTGCAACAACAACAACCGGACTACCATCTTCGAGAAGAGCCATGGGTCCATGTTTCATTTCGCCCGCTGGATATGCAAGGCAGGGAATGTAGGCCAGTTCCATCAGTTTCAATGCGCCTTCCTTGGCTACGGGGGCTGAAAGGCCACGACCCAAATACAGCACTGACTTTGCTTGAGCGAGAAGGTCTACGGCCTCATCAATCGGGCCGACATCTTCGAAGTAGGCCTCCATAAGATGTGGGGCCTGTTGGAGTTGTTGAATCAATTCACGGCCTTGTTCTTTGGACATATTGCGGCTACGCCCAAGTTGCATTGAAAACACGGTTAACGCTCCAACCATGTTTGTGAAGGCTTTTGTTGAGGCTACCGATTGTTCAGGCCCCGAGTGGATGTAAACGCCTTGACCGCAAAGGCGAGCAATTGTTGAACCGACGACATTGACGACTCCAAAGACTTGCCCTCCCTTCAATTTTATTTCTTTGATTGCGGAAATCGTATCGGCCGTTTCTCCTGATTGAGAAACAGCGAGATAGATCGCTTTTGTATTGATGATGGGGTCGTTATTCCTGTATTCGCTCGCGATGTGGGTTACTGCTGGTATACGAGCCATTTTTTCGATGAGCATTTGACCGATCTCTGCAGCAAATGCAGCGGTTCCACATCCAAGCAATCGGACGTGAGGTGCTTGGACAAGAGTAGAGTGAGGTAAACGCATACCACCCAGCCTCCCAGTGCCCATTTCTCGATCGACCCTGCCGGTGATGCAATGCCTGAGCGCATCGGGTTGTTCGTAAATTTCCTTGTACATGTAGTGGGGAGCATCACCAAGCTCGGATTCAGCCCATGAATCTTCAAGTGTCTGAACATTCGTTTGGATGGAGCGGCCCTGTTTTGAAGCAACTTTGATGGAATCTCTTGTGATTGTCGCCATGTCTCCATCCTCAAGGTAAACCACATGTTGGGTGTGCGAGGTCAGTGGATGAGGGTCACTAGAAACAAACATCTCACCTTTTCCTTGCCCTATGATGAGAGGGGACCCGTTACGTGCACAGACCAAGAGGTCATGGTCATGGAACATAACACAGATGCCCCAAGTGCCTCGGACACGTTTAAGCATTCTACGGACCGAATCCTGAGGGGTTGCGCCAGCCTCCAATTCAAGCCCGACCATATGGGCAAGGACCTCTGAATCTGTTTCACTCTTGAGTTCAATTCCCTTGGCGATAAGTTTCGCCCGAAGTAAACGAAAATTTTCAATGATGCCGTTGTGTACGAGGAGGACCTTGCCATCGTACGAAGCATGTGGATGTGTGTTCTCCTGTGTCACTCCTCCGTGAGTAGCCCAGCGTGTGTGAGCAATACCCATCGTTGAATTTGCTTCAGCGGGCAATACCTGCTTCAAATCATTGACCTTTCCAACAGTCTTGTGAACGCTAATGGATTCTCCATCATGGAGTCCCACTCCAGTAGAATCGTATCCTCGGTACTCCAAGCGCCTTAATCCCTCAACCAATATGGGCAGCGAACGTTGATGACCAATATATCCAAAAATACCGCACATTGAAATTCCTCATAGGTCAAATGCAGTCGAGCAGATTGGACACTTGATTCGTTTTAACATCAAATCTTTGACGGTAAACGCCGCATTACATTCTGGACATTGGGCATCCCGCTTTAGTTCAGGTAGAGGCATACCACCTGGAAGAGGGAGTTCACCGGGTAAGGGGAGTGGTGGGAGTTGTCCCGGAAGCGGAAGTTCGCCAGGCAAGGGCAGCGGAGGTAATTCGCCCGGAAGTGGGAGTTCGCCAGGCAAGGGCAGCGCTGGAAGTTGGCCGGGGAGCGGCATGGTTGCTACCATCTCTTGCACTTCTCGCCGTTGTTTCCTCTCCATACGGCGTTGAAGACGAGCATTTCCTTCACCGTCTTGCACTTTACGTTCCAACTCTTGAGAAAGAGTTGGGTCTTCAATAACAAGTTCATCCTCCATGACCGCACTCATTGAATCACCTACAACAAGGACTGAATCTTCACTGTCTACCGAGAGGAGCGGCCCATCATCGTGTTCGGGCTGAATCATGAGTTCAATAGCGTCTTGGTGGCCTTCCGATACAAGTACAGCGTCGTTTTCTTTGGAATGCGAACGTCTTACTGCAACAATAACACCAACCAAGAAGAGGCTGATGGTGAGGATTGCCCCTGCAAGAATGAGACGTTTTGTTGCATCCGTCCCGGGTAGTGGCCCAAGGAGTAAATCAAGTATTGTGCTTGATTCAATCGAGTCTTGGTTTCCGGCAAGAGACGCTTGCTTGTAGAGCGAGAACACTCCGTTTGTGGAACTCGAACACAGTAATGTGTCCTCTTCCATGGAGCCTATACCGAACAGAATACCGTCAACGAGTAGATTCGATAGGCCCTTTACGGCTTGCCCATCCTCGTCAGCCACGAGGCCCCAGCGCACAACTGGGCCGTAATAATTGGTTTCGTCATGGTAAAGATAAACTCCTTCAGAACGCACTTGAAGATGAACTGAAGTTGCACCAGGCGAGAGGAGGTGGTTCGGTTCATTGATCGACCATACCGAATCGGTCACCGCAGAGACGACCCTGGCCGTCCTTCCCATGCCCTCAATCCAAGCCCCAACCAATCGGTCTTCTCCATCAACAACAATGACTTCTAACGCAGCTTCGCCTACATGATCTCCGACAGATGACTGGAACGTCCACGAAGATTCTGTAAATTCGCCATGCGTATACATCAATCCAGCTCGTTTTATGCCGGTAACATCTTCTCTGTATTCGTGGTAGAGAATGTGAAGGTATTCGTTACCTAAAGCCACGCTAAGTGCGCTTGAATCGGCGTTGCTAATGTCCACATTTGCAAGGACCGTGACGGCATTACCCCATGAAGTACCTCGGTCCGGAGTTGATGATGATAGAACAAAAATCGATGTAATGTCTTGCCATGAGCCACCTGTTGAAAGGTCTCGATGATATCCAGCCAGAACCATCGTCCCATCGTATTCATCAAACGTAAAGCCATGATACGTGCCTTCTGTGAGTTTCAAAGGTTGCATGTGATAGTGCTTAGCGGTTGTTTTTCCAGCGGCAGAGATTGACGTCATGGCAATATCTGTCAGCGTGTAACCTTCTGCATTGATGCTACGACGGCTCCATGCCGCTTGGACCAAACCATCATCCCGTTGGTAAACGGCTAACTCTCCACCCCAATCGTTTTCGAGCAGAATATCGCCTGGCATTGCAAGGGATGAAGAGATTGTACGGACATGAAGTTCTCCGTCCCGAGTTGTAAAGAGCAATCCTCCGTCAGGGAGTCCCACGAATTCAAGTGGTGTTTCTTTTGTAGCCAATGAAAGTGGGGATTTTGATCCCCCTAGATCGAAGTACCCAACTGTGACATTGAAATACAGTTTACTATGCTCAAATTCAACTCCTGAACCCGTGAGGGTTGCTCGGTATGAAACCACTCCTGGCTCGGAGACCATATCGGCAAACCGAGCGATGCTAGACCCGGAACCTGTTTCCGAACCCGGTACAAGGGTTAGGGTTACATCATTAGGAGAATCAATAGCAACATAGAGTCCGGTTTCATAATCTTGCTTCGCAAGACTTACTTTGAGGTTGGTTGCTTGTGTTTCACCAAGGTTATCCACTCGGATGTTGATATCAAAAGGAGCATCAGGGGTTGGGATCACAGGATTTAATCGGGCAGAACCAGGCAAAAAGCGGAGCATAGGTTCAACCGGACGTTCATCGATTTGGAAGGAAAACGTGTAGGTGTTATCTTCAGGTTTGGGATCGTTTTGTGCATCGGAGGGGTCAATTAGGACACTAACCTCATGGGAGCCCGCTTCAGTAGCCCACCAATACAGGGTGGTCTGAACCGATTCCCCTTTGGCAAGGCTGGTGATGTCATCAAAAGATGGGTATGTGGCCGAGTCCTCCCCTGGCCCGTCTAATCGGACATAAATGTCGTTTGCATCCAAATCTCCGCTGTTGCGGATTTCGAAACGAATTTCAAGAATTGAACCTTCCAAAGCAGAATTCACCTGAAGGCCATCGTCAAAAACCACCGGTGCTCCCGTAAAGGAGAAGTCTGGGGATGGAGGGATATTGTCTACGATATACGAACGCATGGAAATGTTGCTTTTGAGCCCAGAGGCATTGAGTGCCCGGATCTTGATGTCCACTTGTCCATCATCAGAAGCGGTTGAGTCCCAATTGAAGTACCAGTTTACGCTTTTTCCGTCTTCATTGGCAACATCAGTTCCAAATGTCCAATCTCCACGATCAATTTTGAACTCAATGCGCTCTGCCTCAGTTCCCTCAACCATGCCTGTAAATTCAACAAGTCCTGATAATTTCGTCCCTAATGAGGGGCCTGTGAAGTTAATGCCCATGTCTACAATAAGATTCTCATCTGTCACTTCCCCTCCACATTCATCGGCACCTAAAACAAAATCAAGGGCGCAAGCAGCATCTACAAGTCCAAAGCCCCATTTGTCATTCCAACGGTCAGAAACAGATGGCTCAGATGCAATTGGTTCACCTGGCTGACTCCTTGACTCGGATGAATTTCGTAGAATGTCTTTTATTTCCTCGGGGGTGAGTTCACTATCTGCTTGAAGCATTGCGGCAACGATTCCGGAAACAACTGGCGTAGCCATACTGGTTCCGCTCTTTGAGTCGTATTCATTATCTGCAAGTGGCCTGTCTGGCTGGCCGGGAATACTTGTACCAATTGCTGCTGAGGCAGAAATAATGTTGCTACCAAAGGCCGTGATGTCAGGTTTTAATTCATCCCAATCATCATCGTCTCCATCATCCAAACGAGGACCATAATTACTGTAATCTGCGAGGACATCATTCGTTCTGTTGACTGAATTTCGGTCATCTACGGAACCTATTGAAATCGCCCCATCAGCACTGGCTGGAGATGGTACCCGTTGATTTCCGTCATTCCCCATGGCTACGATGCATGCGATTCCGTTCGTAGTTGCAGTATTAACGAGACGAGCCTCAGCCCCTGAACCATTATCTCCATCATCATCTGGATTGAGAGGCGAGGAGACTGAACCAAACGACATTGAGGCGACATCAATACCCTTTGCAGAACCGTTACCCGGCCAATCTGTGTCCTTATTGTTAATCATCCATTGCATTCCGCTAATGGATGCTTGTGAGTTTGTGCCGCCGGAATCAGTGAGGACCTTGATATCAACAAGATAGGCTCCCATTCCGGTTCCGGTGTGTTCGCGATTAGAACCGCCTGTCCCAATCGCAGTTGCTGCGACGTGAGTGCCGTGGCCTTGCCCGTCATCTGGGTCATCCGTCCCATCGTTGTTTGAACTTGCAGATGTCGCATCGAATCCAGCGACCCATTTTTGATCATCATAGCTGGTGGCATCACCATCGGGTTCATCGCCCAAATCATCAAAATCGTTGAGAGCACGGTGTTCGTTATCTACGCCGGTATCCAAGACAGCCACAACGACTCCCACACCGTTATAGCCACGCTCATATGTGCTGTTAGAGTAAGTGTCAGAGGGCATCGACTTTGCTGCTTTGGATGCGACTCCATTGAAGGGAACCATCACGTTTTGCATTTCGATGACGACAACCCCTTGGAGGTGGTAGATATCCATGAGTGCACTCACAGGAACCTTGTCCAGAACCACCGCATCGAGGGAATCCAAGACCTGATACCAAGCACCTCGGTCTTCTCCAATCCAGCCATGACTCTCAAGAACTCGTTCTAAATCCTCAAGTTCCTCGGCTTGTGGCCTCCAAGCATAATCAACGACAATGGCCACAGTCTTTCTCCCATCATCACCGATGATGGACGTTGGAGAGATGGACTCTTGGCCGCTAATGACACGCTGTAGGCGGTCATCCATTCCGTTCCAATCCAAATCGGGACCGTAAGCAAGCCACCACATCGAGTCTTCTGATGATGCACGGTCACCTCGGTCAATCATGCGTGTTGGACGCAAGCAGAGTTCTTCGTCGCACATCAATGGAGGAAGAGAATCAATCAGAATTGGGTCTGTAAAACCGACCTCTTCATCCGCCGCAGGTTCTTGAGCAAGGGCCATCCCGCTAACATCAGCAATTAAGACGATGAGAGCAAACAAATATGCGGCTCTGCGGTGCGAATTTGTTGCAGAAGATGTTCTCTCCATTCGCCTCACTATTTCTTGCATGACAACCCCCCCTTTGAGCCTATCCACTTTTGGGGCTTTGATGATATGGTATCAAGTCACCGGAAAAGCCATCCAAAAAGGAGCGGAATTCCATCCTCAAGACGGAGGCCATTCAAAATGTGAACTTGATGCAGAACACTGCAACCGAGGACCTGATTGTCGCTCTACTAATCCCAAGGCGCCGTTGCATGTTGGACATGACCCTGCATCAGCAATGTGCTCCATCCAAGCCATCCGTGTTTCGGGTTCGTCGCCAGCTTGAAGTAAATTTTTGAAAGGCTCCCGCAGGTGTTTTGGAATGGCGATTCCACGTTCAGTCCACGGGTCTGTGAGTTCATCAAGAGCGATCATTGTGGCTTTCATCTTGCGAAGCCTTGCCGAGACTGCATCTTGGCCACTCGGACCTCCATCAATCACTCCGAGTTCAACGGGACCTCCGCGAGCAATGAATGGCAAACAGGCATAAGCAGCAACAAAGCCACCAATGTGTGCCATGTGTGCGATGCCGCTGGATTGCCCTGAATCCATTGTTGAAAGTGCGCGAATGAGTTCCATTCCAAAGTACAGTAATGCAATAAAAACAACTGGCCAAGGCCGAATCAAAAGGAGAGGGAATGGAATTTCATCCTTTGGCCAACCTGAAAGGTAAGCCCCTAGGAGGCCAAATGCGGCCCCTGATGCACCGAGAGCCATGGTGGTTGAACCTGCATTAAACACCGTCCAGCACAACGAGCCGCCGAGGAGGCCAACAAGGTAAACACAGGCAAATCGGCCCCTCCCCAAACGCTGCTCCAGTGGAACTCCAACCAAGGCAAGAATAATGACATTGCCAAGAACGTGGGTAAGGTCACCTTGGCTGTGAAGAAATCCTGCTGAAATTAAGGTGTGCCAAAAGTTTGGAGTTCCTGTCGTTCGTGCAGGAACGAGGACAAAATCTGACCAAACCCAATAATAAACAATATCCCATGAAGCGAGAAGAGCCCATAATACCTGAACTATCGAGCCAAGGAGAACGCTGACCGTGATTCCCATTGCCAACGAAGTATCGGTCCTGAATGCATATACAATCGGAATCGTAATGGCCATCATCCACAGAACCAAAACGGACAATTCCGCTGGACTGAAGACGCTCACGGCAAAGGCCATGGCTACCGCTTGAGGTGGTCCTCTTTGGAGTTGATGCATGATTCCAAGCGAATAGGAGGGTTCATCCTTGACCCCCAAGTGCAAGAGCCATGGCGAGGACCCTTGTTGAAGCGGTCGGTATCGAAGTTCGTCGCGGCATGGGTGTTGTGTTATCCAATCACCACCTTGAATTGAATCAGGGCGACATCATGGTCTTAGAAGGGGCAAACGGTTCGGGAAAATCTACCCTCATCGAGGCCGTAGCGAGACTTCTCCCTCTGGAAAAAGGGCATATCTCCCACGGTGAACATCTGGTTGTAGACCACGAAGGGCGCCGAAAACCCTCGCCGTTAAATGTCTCACTCGTCCTTCAAAAAAACGGATTGCTCGGCTGTGAGCGAGTTCAAGAACATCTCGATATCGCCATGAGAATGACCGGCTCAACGATTGATTCAACACACTTTCTTGAGGCCTTTTCCCTCACCCATCGTGCCAGTGACAACATCTCGAACTTATCCCAGGGTCAGGCAAGAAAGGTCGCTGTACTTTCAGCACTCCTTCCCGCATTTGCAAGTTCTGAACCCTGTATTGTCCTCATGGATGAGCCCGATGCCGGTTTAGATGACCGTTCTATGGACGCTTTATGTGGCTGGATTACCGAGTTGAATCATCTCGGACACGGCCTCATCATCAGTACGCATGATGAGCGAATAAAGTCACTAGCTACGGTCCGACATCACCTCCCGGATGGAACCACTACTGCCGTTCAAAATGAGAACCATGAAACCAAGTTATCTCCTCAACGACCGAATTCCCAACAAACACAAATTACACCGGGGCAATTCGGCTGGAACATGCAATGGCGGACTTTAGCATGGTTGAACCAAAATGCAATGGCTGCCCTACTGACTTTGGGAATTCTTCTTTCTTTAGGGGAACTAAGCGATAACCTCACTGAAATGCAGCAACTTGGCTTCATTTTAGCCCCAGCCTTGGCCGCTGGATTATGTGGTGATGCCATGGTGGCCATGTGTCGCGAGGAACGAACTGCATCTTGGTGGTACTGCGTAGGTACTGGAACTCCTCACTCGGGAATGTTGCCTTTCCTCCTGGGTGGAGGCATTACGCTCCTGTCAAGTATCGCTCACACTGGCAGCATTGAATTGAACACAATGGTGATTGGAGCCATATTGACCGGATGTGTCGCTCACCTACTTAGATTCGCACAACAAAGTACAGAACGCCTTGCCCGCCCGCAGGCTGTATTCATTGGCCTGCTCACACCTGTTCTGATTTTGCCATATGCATTGTTATTGGATCTGTTGACCCGTTAACACAACCACCTTCAAGAAGGGCGGCCATCCCCATTAAACCATGAAGATGAAGGTCGGAGAGGCTCTCCTACTCTTCGGATTCATCGGCATTGCTACAACGATGTTGCTTGCATTTTTGTGGGCTCCAAGCGTATCCATCAACGCCTTTGAGTCACCAGCCGCACAGCGAATTTTTTACTGGCACGTCCCATCAGCATGGGCTGCATTTATCGCATTTGGAGCCCTTTTTGTTGGTTCAGTAGGATGGATGTTCAAGCGTTCAGAACTGATGTGGAGGATTCACATCGCAGGAAGCGAAGCTGGCTTAGCCACCGGCCTGATGACCGTCTGGTCGGGTTGTGTCTGGGGGGCTGCAGAATGGGGGACTCCTTGGGATTGGAGTGATGTAAGATTGAACACTTTTGGCCTACTTACGCTTCTTGCTATCTATCTCGTATTGGGGCGAAACAGTCAACCGGATGGGGTTGAAACTCGAGATACATTTGCTGCATTCGGACTCTATGGATTCATCTTAGTTCCATTCACTTATGTCGCCACTCGGATATGGTCCATCCGCCACCCGGGACCGGTCATCGGTACTGATGACGGAGGTTCACTCAACGCGGACATGGGGCTCATCTTGCTGTTTGGGACCCTTTCATTCACATTGCTCATCTTCGGGCATATGCTCACATCAATGCGAATAACTTCGTTTGAACAACGCATTGAAGCACTTCAAATTCAATTGGATGGAGGAAAATAAGATGGAAGGAATGACCTATCTCGCAGTCGCATATTTTGGAATGATCATCGCCGTAGGTTTGTGGACTTATACCGTAGTTCAACGAAGCCGTCATCTCTCGGAACGTATGGATGCACTTGAAGCAGCAGTCAAAGCGACATCCTCCGAAGTTGTTGAGGAATGAAATCTAATGCTCAGGCCAATAATTGGGCCACAATTTGAAAGGGCAAAGGACAAGCCGAGGAACGAGGGAGAGAGATGACCAGTCGGCTCGGGGGTGAATTTTGTTTGGTTTGTGGGGCCGAACCGCCACTCTATGGAGACCGAATGTGTGAGCCTTGCCTACGGACACGCACCCAACTTGCAAAAGTCCCACAGAACATACCTTGGGTCCGATGTGCACGATGTGGAATTGTTGAGATTCAAGGCAAATGGGAGAACATTACCGACGATGAAGTCTGGGATGAACTCCTTCATCGTCATTTGAAAATACACCCCAAGGCAGAGGACATCAACCTTGGAATGGAAACGGTAACGGTTTCGGACCGACATACGCTCTTGCACGTTCAAGTTGAAGGGTCTATTGAAAATTTAATTTTCAAAGAAGAACACACCATGCGGGCTCGCATGGCGAACGGTGTTTGCCTTACCTGCACCCGTAGGGCTGGAAATTATTTCGAAGCAACGGTACAACTTCGGTCGAGTGGCCGACGCCTTACGGACCAAGAACTTACAAGTTTGCGAGGGACGTTGGATGACGTTTTAGAAAAACTTTCAGATGACCCGATGTTCTTCATTACAAGCGAAGGGCCGGTCACAGGTGGGTTTGATGTTGTCCTGGGTAGCAAGGGCTTGGCAAGGACTTGGGGCAGGCACATGGTAACTGAATACGGAGGAATGATTGTTGAAACAAATTCTACCGTGGGTCGGAAAGATGGAATAGATGTTACACGATTAACACTCCTCTACCGAAAGCCCGGATACGAAATCGGAGATGTTGTGATTTGGCGTGACAACATGTGGAGACCTTCGTCGTGGACAAAAGAGGGAGCTCTCATGGAACGAGTAGACCGACAGGAACGCACCGGAGCATCTTGGAGGGACCTTGAAAGCGCTCGTGTAATTGCTCAACGTCACGAATTCATCACCGTTGATTTCATCAATGAAGATGCCTCAGTTGGAGAATTCTTGGACCCCAACGTTTGGACCATGCAGTCGGTTCGGCTTCCATTTGACCATACGCCAGGAAGAAAAGGCATTCTCATCCGACTTGATGGAGAGTGGGTTGCATTGCATCACATGGGACTAGACGCTGGATCCATTGAACCAGAGATCGGAGGTAAAGCAAATGGATGAGCCACCTTCGCAAGAGAAAAACCTCGTTGACCTTGCCCAGCAACTTGACCTCGGGAACATGTTTGGCTATTTGCAATCCTTTGTCAACGACCTTCGAGGTGGGTTCACTGCGGTAAACAACAAACAATTTGACTGGCTGGATAAACTCCGCTCCTATCCATGGACCGGCGTTTTATGCCTTGGCATGGGTGGAAGCGCTGCTGGAGGAGAATTCCTCTCAACCCTTGCATCTCACCACGGGAATCGACCGATTATTGTTCAACGCGACTACACACTACCGTCGTGGTTTGATGCCACATGGCTCGTTTTAGCAACCAGCCACAGTGGAAACACTGAAGAAACTGTCCAGGCGGCTGAATCTGCCTTGAAAAAAGAGGCAACTGTCATCGTTATCGCCACCGGGGGAATACTTGCTGGTCTTGCTGAAACTTCTCCAAACTGCTACTTAATTCCGAGTATTGGCGGCCAACCCCCAAGAACTGCATTTGGCCATATTTTCAGCCGCCAACTCGCCTGCATGGAAGCTCTTGACATACTTCCTAAGCAGAGCCATGAACAACGGCAAGCCATGCTTCAACGGCTGACTCAAATCAACGAGCAGTTTGATGTATTGGGAGACCCAGAAGGAGACATTGCTTTGCTCGCATCGACCATGATGGACCATCC
>JABJFP010000311.1 GCA_018662715.1 Methanobacteriota archaeon
ACCAGTAATAACTGCACCACCTACAACAAAGTCTTGTACTTTACCATTTGTTGTAGCCCAGTCAGTTAAAAAGACTTGTATATTAGTTGTATCAACCTTAGTGTAACTTACAACTCTTGCAGTCACATATTCACCGGGTTCATCTGCTATTTCTTGTCTAACAGTTTCATTTATCTTAAATTGATTTCCATTTCCGGAATTAAGTGTAAGTGTTTTTTGCTGAGCAATATAAGAATTAATATCGTCTAAATTACTTAAACCAGTATTAATTGATTCACCAGAGTACTCAAATAATTCACATTGTAAAGTATATGTCGGAAGATTTGATAACTGATAAAATGGAGATTCGTGTTCTACAAATCTAATTTCAAATAATGACTGGGAAAGTGGTAAATAAATTAAATCACCTTCTGCTGGTCTAATTACATTTGCTCTATCTTCAAAAGATCTATCTATATTAACTTGAAGATCGTAATTACTACTAACAGTGCCAGCATGGTTATGATAGCCAATATATTGCTCCCACCTTCTTTTAGAAACAATAAAGTTAGCTTGATCTCTAATTTCTACGCCAAACTTAGATAATAAGTTTCCATCTCCCTCAAAGCCATCAACATTAGCAATGTACATCTCAATAATGTATGCATCATTGAAATTAGATTCAATATCTTCGTTTAAAATATTATCTTTGGAAACTATTGTACGTGGCAAATAATAAACATCTTGCCCATACATTTTTAATGATTCAATTACAATATCTTCATAAAGATTTTGCTCAGTTTGTACCTGCTGTGAAAAGTAAACATTTGTCGCCATTCTATTATCCTACATAAAAATCTGGAGGCATCTCATAATTTAGTTGCATTTGTTCCCTTATTTGAGCAATTTCTTCGGTAGCATCATCGTAAAGCTGGCGACCATTTAGTGTAACACCGCCAGGAAGTTGCATTCCTTCAAATTTAATAAGGTTAGAACCCCATTGCTGCTTGATTAGTGCAGTTAAATACTGCTTTAAGAACATATCATTATAAACATCAGAATAAGTAGAAGGATCTACAATTCTCATACATTCAACAATAATGTACTCATCTTCTTGAATATCTGTTCCCCAATCTGCATCTAAATGTAATTGGTTCATATGACGATTAAATCTTACAAACTCGCCGTTACCATTCAGTTTCATATCTAATAATGAAACATATGATTGTACCATTTCATAGTACATTAAGTCACCAATATAAGAAAGATCGTAAATATCATTCAAATGCATTTGATATCTTACAGAAAACATATTGATTGAAGATTGAGAATCACCAATTGGAAATACTCTTTTTACATAAAGAATATTGTCGTTTAGAGAAACATAACCATTAGTTACGTCATCTGCTGTAATTTGATGCTTAAGATAGATTCTCATAGTTGCGTCTGAATGATACTCTTGATAGAATTGAAGAGCATCATCCACACGATCTTCTAGTTGATCGGGATCTACATTAATCTCGATGACAGGCGAACCCAAGCGCCTTAAAGCATAATCTATTAATTCTTGTCTTGTACTTGGATTCGCCATATTTTTATCATCCTAATTATTTAGTGGTTTGTAATATTTATATTACTTTCCGCATTCACATTTTGATTCGTGAGCATCAACTTTTGCTTGAAGTTCTTTAACTGCTTCAATCAATAGACCAACCATTGCTTGATAGTTAACAGACTTCATACCTTCGTCATCTGTTGCAACAACTTCCGGAATAACTGCTTCAACTTCTTGAGCAATAACACCCATTGTTTTTGCACCGGATTCTTTCCACTCAAAGTTTACACCACGAAGTGCAGCAACTTTAGAACCAGCATCTGCAACTGTTTCAATATTAGTTTTCAAACGTTCGTCTGAAGTTGAATTAAAGTCACCAGCTGTAACCGTTCCAGAGAATGTTGGAGATGAAGCAACATTTAGTGTTGAACCGCTATATGATAGGTTAGAACCTGCAGTAACAACGCCTGCGGCAGTAACACTAAAGTTCAATTTACCTGTTGAATCATTATATGTAACACCAATACCAGATTCACTATTAGATGATACCATTCCACCAACAATATCTTGAACATTTTCTGTAGAAAGAACAGCATCAGCAATGCTTACTGAAGATGTTGTACCACCAGCAGTTGTAAATGTAATTGTATCGTTGCTTGCAGAAGCAGACACAAATCCCGCATTAAGTGCAGTTTGTAGC
>JABJFP010000011.1 GCA_018662715.1 Methanobacteriota archaeon
CCCCAAAGTCACCGTTGAATCCGAACGCTGTAATGTAGCAACATAACTTTCAAACTCATTGAGGTTCATAGCCGAAGTATCCCGTTCAGTACCGATTTTATCGGCGATTCTTAGGTCTGCAAGTTCTCTATTGAGCATGTCTCGGTGGCGGTTATTTCTTCGCGTGCGTTCATTGATAAAGTGCTCCACCTCATCCATCAACTCAACGCTAAGTTCAGTTTCGCGCAATAATCTAACGCGTCCTGTTGCCCCGCCCTCTCCTTCAAAAGATACGTCAACAGCTTCCAAATTCTCGATAAGAGAAACCGCCCTATCCCATTTCGGCCGCGCATGGGTTAACATTTCCATTGTTCTCAATGGGTCTTCAAACAATCGTTGGCGCCACTCATCAAGAACCAGCCCTGCGCCCTCAAAGTGATCTAAAAGAGAGAGACCATCAAGTTCCAATTGTTTCCAAAGTTGGTCTAAAGCGTCCACAGCGTCTTGTAAATCTTCACTGTGTTCAAGCAAACCGACCCATTTCCTACTCGTTTCAACACGACTTGGCCAATACCGTTCAAAGCGATTCCACCGCGCTACTAAGGCCAAATGTTGCTCGATCGAATCTTTGATTGATTCCAGGTTGGCTTCCCATTCCATTAACTCACTCGGATGTAAATCTCCTTCGTGAGGAAATACAATCCCCGACCCCCTCCACTCTTGGATAATCGTTGAGACTTCCAATCGCCGGTCTTCAAAGGTTTGACCCAAACGGTTGACTTCTCTTTCGATCTCGTGGAGTTCATCATCTTGCTCAATTCTATTTAGCGAAGAGCGACGATGTTCCAAATCTTGACTTAATTCTTCATCAAAGGGAGTGATAAGTTGAGCGATTGATAGTTTGAGTTGCTCAGATAGATGATGGAAACCTTGCCATTTTTCAATCACTGCGAAGGCGTCCATCAGCGAATGATGTTCAATGTCAGGAAGATGGTAACCCATTGTTTTCAAGGAATCATAACCTTGTCTCATGACGCTTCGTTGACGGTCTTCATCCATTTCTATGATGTCCAAATGGCGAAACAGTTCATCAAAGCGCTCTGGTTGCCCAAATAATGGATATAGGATTTGAATCGATGCGGCACTTGAGGCGTCCAAGTTGGCTAGCCGTTGATAGAGGCGCTTCCAATCTTCCCCTAATCCGAATTCATGCCAGGCCACCTTTCCCCGTTCCAAAGCCGGCTCCCAAGGTGCGTGTTGAGCCATCATCCGTTCAAATGATGAATACACATCATCTACAGCAAAAGGATCGGCAAGTGCTTCAGTAATCAGTGAAAAATCAACGTCATGATTGGGATGTTCTGCCCCGAATGATACGATTCGGTCTTCGATTTGAGAGGCTTGTTCCCGTCGTGCTTCCAGCCACGCAAGTCGGTCTACAATGTGGGCTTCATCTTCATGTAGAAAAGTCTCTACACGCTCTCGCTGAAACCCGAACCGAACCAGGGATTCAAGACGTTCTGAGTACCAAACGTCCCCCTCGGTCTCATCTGTCAACTGACCTCACCAAACCTGCTTCGTTACAGGGAGCCTTTGAATGTGAGCAAAGGTGGAATGGAAAAATGCTTAATTTCCTTTAAATTGTCCAATTCGGGGATGAAAAAAGACCGCCTAAATAGGCATATTACCCTATCTTTTAGCCGCAGACCATAAAGGCACACCGGACGGGTGAGGGTCAATGAGCGCTTTTGCCGTCGTTGTAGGATTAACCACACTCAGTGCTGCTGGTGCAGTTGGATATTGGATGCTAAGCACCAGTCAACGGGTCGTTCGCCTCCTTGATATGCAAACTCTTTTGAGGGAATCACAGGCAACTCACTTCCACCAACTCAACCGTTCTGCTGAAGATACTCACCATCAGGTCAACGACCTGCAAGAGACCATGGATTCACTGCGAGCCATCCATCCAGAAATTGATGCATCCCTCACAGTCCATGCCTTTTTGAATCGACACGAACATTCAACTGAAACGACGATGGACATCTCAGAAACATGCCACGCTTTGACGAGTATCGTTCAACATCAGACCGTTGAAGCCGTAGGCATTTCGTCACTGACGCCAACACACCAATCCATGTTGAAACGGCTTCTTGCTCTGCTGGACTCACACCACCACACGATGGCGGACCTCCGAGTGGATTCTGATACGGCACATCGTCTCGGGCTTGCAGCGCTCAACATTCAACACCATGTTTGGGCAGAACGTGCTCTAGGCATTGCCTATCAACGCTCACCGGGCCATGCAAGCATTGTTGAGGGTCTTGAATACATTGCGCGACTTCGGGGCGATGAAGCATTGCAACGTCATTGGCTAGAAGCCCGTATGAAAATTACACCTGACGATCCAGCGTTGCTGCGGTCACACGCCCATCTCCTCGCCTCAATGGGGGATGAGGAAGCAGAACGTGCGGTCCGCCGGCTCGAAGCCCTTGGAGTTGATACTGCTGCAGACCGTTCCTTGTTATCGGGACTACGGGCCCGTGCCGGAGCTCGTTCAGAGGCCCTTGAAGCGATTGAACAAGCCCTTGCGGAAGATCCGAGTCGCCATGAAGATTGGCTTTCCTATGCTCTTTTACTTGAGGCAGAGGGTGAACTTCCACTTGCCCTAGAGGCCAACGAACGTTGCTTGACGCTTGAGCGACAATGCGGGGAAGCATGGGCTCTCAAAGCCCGCTTGCTTGCTGGTGTAAAAGGCAATGAGCGCAATGCATTGAAAGCGGCAACCCATGCAGTTGCATTGAGTGCAGGGGGAGTCAATACCATTTTCCTAAAATCCGAACTCTTGGAGTTGGAAGGGTCGGGAGTTGCTGCAGAAGAAACGCTCATCGGCGCTCTCGAAGCACAACCAATGAACGGAGAACTTCGTGCTAGAATCGCCGGAAAGTTCCTTCTTAACCACAGAATTGATGAGGCTCAAGAACTTCTTTCATCAACGCCAGAAGGCATTGACCACGCCCTTCTTCACACCGTCGAGGGCCGGCTTCATCTCGCCCATGCTGACCGGCATCGTGATGGAACAGGACAAACAGATACCGCCCTTTTGGACGCGTCTCTCAAGTCGTTTAACGGCGCGTTGTCTCTTGACCGAGAATTGGGCGTTGGATGGCTTGGACTTGCTCGTACTCAACGAATGCTCGGTGATGTCGAAGTCGCAAGCGAATCACTTGCTCGTGCCCGCCGGCTGATGGATGAAAACGACGCTTCTGTCGCCACAGAATCCGCTCTCCTGGCCTTAGATACCAATGACGTTAACGCCGCCTCAAGTTTCATCGACGCGGCAGATGTCCATGGGGCCAGCGCTACAGTTGCCTATGTTCGCGGCAACATAGCAGCCCGAACAGGACGTCTCGAAATGGCTCATAAAAAATTCACCGAGTGCCTAAGCATTGACCCAGCGCACATTCGTGCACGGTTGAATCGTAGTTCGGTCTCAATGGCAATGAATGAAGGCAGGAGTGTGCTGGATGACGCAGAGATTCTTTTGGACATGGCTCCAATGCTTGGCCTCGCTCGCGTTCGGAAGGCTGAAGGCCACATGATGCTCGGGGAATGGGAACTTGCAAGCAAGCAACTTCGCCACGTCCTTGAAACCGCACCTCACCATACTCACGCCCTGACACAACTCGCAGCGTGCTACATGAGCATGGACCGGCCGGAGCGAGCAGAATCACCGCTAAATGAAGCCCTCCGCCATTCACCTGAACATGCTCCCGCATGGCATCAGCGAGGTCTTCTTTATCTGGAATGGTCTAAGATTGACAACGCTCTTTCTGACTTTGAAGCAGCGGTTCGCTGCGATGGACAACATTTGGATGCTCGATTACACATCGCAGCACTTCTTCACAATTCAGAGCGTCTTGATGAAGCAGAGGCAGCATGGCGTGCAGTTCTTGCCATAGATCCAGATCACACTGTTGCTAAAACTCGCCTAGCAGAATGCGAACGAACATTGATGACAACCCGCTGACTCCAGCGACATGTACGAGGGAATTTAAGTGGAAATAGAGCAACTTAATTTGACAGAAATCCTGACTGCTCTCCAAGATTTTATGACCCGGGACGGGGCGATTTCGGTTGAGCAAAGAGAGTTCTACCAATCCTTTCGTACAGCTCTCAACAGCCACGAAGGCGAATTTCTTATCGAGGATGTAGAACGATTATTGGTTGCAACGCGGGTAGAGGTTGAATCAATTTCCGACGAAGACTTCGGAAAGATGGGACAGGCTATTCTCACTCGGTATACCAATAAAAACGAAGATGCAATCAATGAACGAATCAGACGCCTCGCTGAGGAAGAAGCAGCAAAACGAGCCGCTGCGGAAGCCATTCGCAAGGAAGAGGAAGCACGTAGGGCAGAGGAAGAACGCATCGCAGAAGAAGAACGTCTCGCAGAAGAAGAACGCCTCGCAGAAGAAGAACGTCTCGCAGAAGAAGAACGCCTCGCAGAAGAAGCCCGCCTTGCAGAAGAGGAGCGTCTTGCAGAGGAAGCGCGCCTTGCAGAAGAGGCACGCCTTGCAGAAGAGGCACGTCTTGCAGAAGAAGCACGTTTAGCTGCGGAAGCACAATCCGCAGAGGAGGCACGTCTTGCCGAAGAAGCCCGCCTCGCCGAGGAAGCCCGCCTTGCGGAGGAAGCCCGCCTTGCGGAGGAAGCACGTTTAGCTGCGGAAGCCCAATCTGCAGAGGAAGCCCGCCTTGCGGAGGAAGCCCGTCTTGCTGAGGAAGCCCGACTTGCCGAAGAAGCCCGTCTTGCTGAGGAAGCCCGCCTTGCGGAGGAAGCCCGTCTTGCTGAGGAAGCTCGCCTTGCAGAACAAGCACGAATTGAAGCAGAACTGGCTGCGGGTGAGGCGGAAAAGCAGGCTTACTGGGATTCGCAAGAGGATCCTGTTGAAGAAGAAAAAGTCGTACCCGATCTCCCATCTCAAGCAAGTCCTCTTGAGGCCGAAGGGCCCAATACACCGCTCGTGAAAATCCTCATCATTACCGGCCTTGTAGCAGGTTTAGGCGCAGCTGCATACTTCTTGACACTGTGACGGCTTAAAGCAAGGCATTTTGAGTGTGAACCCCTACCGTTAATCATGTCTCTTAACATCGGTGATGCACCACCCGCCTTTCATCTGGCTAATGCAAATACGGCTATTGGCGGCAGCCAAATGTCTCTTGAGCAAGCATTCGGCAGGAACGGCCTGGTAGTTGCTTTTGAGTGCAATCACTGCCCGTATGTCGTTGCAAGCGTATCTCGAATGAACGCAATGGCTGAGTTCTGTCAACAGAACGAAATCGGTTATGTTGGAATTAACTCTAACGACCCCCTTGTATACGAAAACGATTCGTTCGCAAACATGGAAAAGAGAGCTGTAAAGGGTATGCCTTATGCCTATCTTCACGATTCAGAACAGGACGTTGCGCACGCTTACGGCGCTGAACGAACTCCCGAATTTTTCTTGTTCAATTCTCAGCATCAATTGGTCTACAAAGGAAGGATGGACGATAGTCCACGTGACCCTAGCGATGTTATGGTGCGAGATTTAGACCAAGCAATAACTGCAATGCTCAACGGCACTGCGCCGGACGTTCCAGTCACTCAATCGATTGGATGCTCAGTCAAGTGGAAATTAAGGTGAGTTCGATGACTGGATGTAAGCGGCAATGCGATTGGGACGATGAAATGGTCTGCAGGTCCTGCGGGATTGACTATTCGCCTCCAAAACCATCAAAAGATGACGACGAAGAAGAACAGGAATAATCAGTATTGCTCCAGAACCAACTCAGTGGTTGTGCTGGCGATTTCATTTGGGGCGGCGAGCCACATTTTATCCAACAATTTGCGAAGTGCCATGGTGTCGTCAACGTGGACAAGCGCAACCAAGTCCGCTTCGCCCGAGACCTCGTAGATAATTTCAATTCCATCCCACCCAGTAACTTCGGAGGCAAATGAACCGATTTCGGAACCAGGTGCAACCTTTATTCGGACGAGTGCTGTAAGTCCGACTCCTCCTTCGCGAATAGTATAGCCCCGGATGGTCCCGTTTTCTTCCATATTACGGATGTGAGTTCGGACGGTTCGCTCACTTGCTTCAACTTGTGCTGCGAGGTCAACATAGGACATACGCCCATTTTTCCTAAGTTCGGCGAGGATGGCGCGATCAATTTCTGCAATTCGGGGCATGGTTTCCGGTTAGCCCGTACCTATTTTAATCCTTTTACGGGCGTTATATGGGGTAAATAAAGCATCTTATGTTAAATATAGGTATAAATTCTACATTTAGCGGAAAAAACACACACATTCCGTAAAAACAAGCACTTCGTGGGGTTCAAAAGGAAGCCTCTCTACAAACTTACTATGCGGGCCAAGGGTTACAGCGAAGAAGCCGGGCTTCAGGCATTCTTGGATCACCTTTCGCAATGTGACCTTTCTGTTAGTCAACAAGATTGGTTTCAGATTGATATTGCGGCCATGTTCGGAGATACCCCCATCCATTTTCACGAACTTAACCCTCTCACCGGCGAAGCGCTGCTCTTCCTCAACGAATCATTGGTCCTCATGTGCCCGCAGCAGTCCATCATTCACCATTTTCCACGACAATTGATACATTGCTTTGTAGAAGATCGTCGCCGACACATTCTCATCGATAACGAACCAGTCTTCAAGGCAGAATTATTCTCAATCTCCCCGCTTGAGGAACAGCTCTGTTGGATGGTCCAAGCCCAATCAGAAGTAGAAGTTCCACAAATCCAAGCCCATGTGGCGCGGTGGATGGCTTGGTTAAATCGTACGAACCAATAACCCCCGTTTGATTCAAGTCCCCCCTACCCTTGGACGGGTTGAGGGAGCATTGTGTCAGGTCACATTACCGGTTTGGACTCACGAATGGTATTGGACAGTCGGGGGCAACCGACTGTTGAAGTGGATTGTTATGTTGAAGGCGCGTTGATGGGTAGAGCAATCGTCCCATCAGGGGCTTCCACTGGGGCATATGAATCACTTGAACTCCGAGACGGTGACACAAGCCGTTACATGGGAAAAGGCGTAGAACAAGCGGTCCTCAACGTGAAAGAACTTCTCGAAGAAGCCCTTGTTGGCCTTCCTGTAGATGAGCAACGTATCATTGACGAAGTGATGCTTGAACTTGATGGAACTCCAAACAAATCCAATATTGGTGCTAACGCAATGCTTGGAGCCTCTATGGCGTGCCTTCATGCTGGTGCTGCCTATCACGAACTACCCTTATGGAAGTATGTGGGCGGAGTTGCAGGCGGATTGATGCCGGTGCCGATGCTTAACATTCTCAACGGAGGTGCACATGCAGCATCAAATGTTGACGTACAAGAGTTCATGGTTATGCCACACGGTTTTGACGATTTCAAAGAAGGTCTTCGTGCCGGCGTTGAAACATACCACGCTCTCAAGAAGGAACTCAAGAAAGACGGACTGCTCGGCGGTATTGGCGACGAAGGGGGGTTCGCCCCCAATCTTCCTTCAAACGAAGAGGGCCTCAAATACATGGTCCGGGCAATCGAGGGCGCTGGATACTCGACAGAAGAAATCGGCATCGCCCTTGACGTAGCATCTACAGAATTTCTCAAGGACGATGGATATCATATGGAAGGGCGCGTACTTTCAAGTGAGGAACTTTCAGAGATGTACGCTGGTTGGATCGACGAATATCCAATATTATCGATTGAAGATGGATTTGGCGAAGACGATTGGGCTGGATGGGCGGCTTTTACCAAAGCAAACGGCCACCGGGTTCAATCCGTTGGAGACGATTTGTTTGTGACCCAATCACAACGCCTTTCCCAGGGTATTGAATTAGGTGCTGCTAACGCAATGTTGGTAAAATTAAACCAAGTAGGCACGGTTACAGAAACGTTAGAAGCGATGGACATGGCGACAACCCATGGATTCAACAATGTTGTTTCCCATCGCAGCGGAGAGTCAGAAGATGTGACCATTGCCGACTTTGCAGTTGGTACTCGTGCAGGACAAATCAAAACCGGAGCACCTGCACGTTCAGATCGAGTCGCAAAATATAACCAATTATTGCGAATTGCAGAGGATGTCCACGAATACCGTTCACCCTTTGTTTGACGAAAAAATACGGTCCTATATAAGGGGAGAAAATCGGCATTCCATCCATGATGCGCCTAAGAGTATTCATTTTGACAGCCAGCCTATTACTTGCAACAATTCCGTTCAACGTGACGGCGGATGCAACTGATGACATTCCGACAAATGCAACAAATAGCGGGGTTCACGACTCGCTAGTAGCCGCTCTCGCACACGCCGATTTGGTTTCTGCGCTCCAAGCCGACGGGCCGTTCACGGTCTTTGCCCCTACCGACACAGCATTTACTGAGGCAGGCATCAATCTGGCGGACTTCGACACTGACGAAGAAAACGCCACTCTTCAGGACATTCTCCTCTACCACGTCTATTCAGGCCAAGTAGAATCCTCCGCAGTCACTGACGGTTTGACCGTAGAAATGCTAAACGGAGACGATGCCACATTTAGTGTCGTAGACGGAACTGTCGCGATTGAGGGAGCCAATGTTACCACCCCCGACGTCATGTCATCAAACGGAGTTATCCACTTCATTGACAAGGTCCTCATGCCTCCTACAGTACAATTGGTTGACATCCCAAGCGTTGCAACATCTACCGGGATCCACACAGCACTCGTTGAGGCCCTCATCCAAGCCGACCTCGTTGCTACGCTCCAAGGAACGGGACCCTTCACAGTGTTTGCCCCTACTGACGCCGCTTTTGCAGCAGCAGGAATCGACCTCGCTACATTTGACACCCCAGAAGAGATTGTTGCATTGACCGACATTCTCCTCTATCACGTTGTGGCTGGAGCTACTCTATCCACAGACTTGGCTGATGGAACAACAACCGTCCGAGCCGTCAACGGAGACAGTCTCGACCTGAATGTTGCCTCCACAGGTGTTACTGTTGGAAGCGGTAATGCTAACGTTACGATTGCGGATGTAGCTGCATCTAACGGAGTTGTGCACGTGATAGACCAAGTATTGACGCCACCATCTGGTGACATCTGCTACAACATGGTGTCCCACACAATTGCCCCTGGTTCAAGCAAGGTTGCATGCAATGCTTACATGTACCTCGAGAACTTTTCAATGGGTGGTCAAACCATTACGGGCTGTTACAACTCTGTCACACACGCTGTGACCGATGTCAGCGCCGCCGAATGTCAAGCCTACGGCTGGACTCCAGCCGTTAACATCGCCATGACGGCATCAGCAACCACCATTCACACATCTCTCGTTGCAGCTCTAACCAAGGCAAATCTGGTCGCCACGGTCAGTGGAACAGCAGACTACACGGTGTTTGCACCGTCTGACGCAGCCTTTGAAGCAGCAGGAATCAATCTTGATGATTTCACGACAGACGAAGAAATCGCGGTACTTGCCGACATTCTCCTCTACCACGTTGTAGCAGGAACGACCCTGTCAACCGACCTCGCAGAAGGAATGACTACCGTTAACGCAGCAAACGGAGATGAGTTGTTGATTCATGTCGAGAATGGCTCGGTCATGGTTGGCTCCTCAATGGCAAATGTCACGCTTGCTGATGTACCAGCATCAAACGGTGTCATCCACGTCATTGACCAAGTGCTCACCCCTCCAGCGAGTGTAGATCCGTTTGAAGGCGTGACCTGTGATGTTACTGTTGGTATCGGTTCAACCGGATATGCATTCTCTCCAGCAGTGATCAACATCAACGTTGGACAGACCGTCTGTTGGTCTTGGGAGGACGAAAGCATGCCTCACAACGTCAAAGAGATTACAGGTAGCAAGTCCACCACCTTTGTTGAAAATGGAATTACATCTGGCGAAGCAGCCACGACCGTTGCTTTCTCGCACACGTTCACTGAAGATTCGACCTTCTACTATGCTTGTGAGCCACACGTGGCCCTCAACATGTTCGGCGAAATTGTTGTCGGAGACGGCGGGGAAGACGAATCCTCAACAGACATGTCCGATGACGACAGCGAAGACACACCAGGCTTCCTCATCACCACGGTAATCGTCTCGATGATTGGAGCCCTAGTCTTGATAGAGCGCCGTTCCAAGGGCGAGTGAAGCTGAGTATCGTGTCATGGAGCCGCGCATTCCTTGGATTGGCCCTAACGCTGGCTATCATCGCTGGCGTATGGTCGGTGATGGTCGTCTCGTACGAGAGCGACCTAGGGACTGAAAACGGCATCACCGTGACACAATACAATGCTTTAGCCACGAACGGTTCAGACGATGTTCTTGCAAGCCTCTCTTTTGAAGAAGGCGCGGAAGATTTGCCATGGTCATCCCTTCAACTTCAGTTGGAGATCGATGGAGAAACATACGGTTGTACCTTTGGTAGCCAGTCCACAGAAGTGGACGAAGCGTCAAGGGTACAACCCTCCCTCGGAGCAGATGGCTTGACGTTCTTGACACAAGTTGATGCGACCAGAGAAGAGCAGTTCACCTTTGTTGACGTACCAAACCAAGCCTCTTCAAACGAGAGCGATTACACCCTTCGCTTCTCCAAGACCGACATTCACATGAATGACGGACTACGCTGGCAGTTTGTTGAAGGCGAGTCAATCGAGAATGATTTTACAATCGACGAAACGCAATTCGTAAACGCGACCGAAGAACGACTGGATTGGTACACCTACGACCTCGCAGTACACCGGGTCACTCCAAATGATGGCGTTTATATCTTTGAACAGGAAGGGCAACTCTACAAAATTCAATTTTTGACGTACTATAACGACGAGGATGAAGCCCGTTTCCCAACCATGCTCATATCCTCCCTTAATCCCGAATCCTTCCCTGCGCTGAACAACCCCGACCTGGTTTCACCGTCTCCGTGCCGTATCGTGTCAGAGGACCCCGATAGAGCATCTTGGGACGGGATTGAAGAAATCAAACTTCTAGAAAACGGGCTAAATATATGCAGCGCAAATTGTGACTTATCCCTTGTTGCAACGTTTGAAGGCGTGAATGTGCGAATTGTTCAAAGCGAAACTTCAGGTGCGTAGTCATACCATGCGCAAGCACATTATGCCCATGGCGATTCTCATCGTTACGCTTCTGCTCGTAAGGCAAGTCTACCCGTATGTTTCGGGGGACGATCCAAATTTGGTGGAAGGGTACAGTGTTGAGTCAGTCGCTCAGGGTTTAGGTGGCCCGACGTGTTTGGTATGGGCTGACGAGACCCATCTCCTCATTTGTGACAGGGACGGCAGCCAAATCATTGAACTAAACATCACATCCGATGAACGAAGAACCCTTCTTGACGGCCTGGACCGCCCCCACGGTCTCCTTCTTGACAACGGCTCGGCCTACGTTTCAGAAGCAGGAACGCTAACAAAATACACCGTGGCTAAAGACCGTCAATTTGTCAATCCACAACCTTTGGTTGAAGGCATTAAAAGCAAAAATCATCAAACCAATGCCATAAATCTCCTTTCCAACGGAACATTGGTCTGGCACAGCGGCTCTACATGCAATGTTTGCGACGAAACAGACGAGCGCAATGGTGCTCTATTGTGGGTGAACTCAACGACCGGAGACCACGGCGTGTTGGCAAGCGGTGTTCGTAACTCCTTTGACGGTGTTTGGGTGGACGGTCATGGGTATTTTTTCACAGATAATGGTAGAGATCTGGAGTTTAATCATCCTCCCGAAGAGCTGAATTTTTTGATTGAAGGAGCCGCTTATGGTTGGCCCGATGATGACCCAGAGCACCCTGTGCCGGTTGGAACCGAGGCGCCTATTGGGACATGGGCTCCGCATACATCGATGAATGGCATTGATGTTCGACCGGTTCACTCATCCCTTCCTGGGCTTGAGCCTTCAGAGGGATTCACGCTTTATGCAACCGTTTACGGCTCCTGGAATACAATCCTACCTCAGGGCCACGAGATAGTCCGTATCGACGTAACGGTTGGAGATGACGACGTCTACACGTCAGATATTACACGATTTGCATGGGATGCAGGAACTCCACTTCCGTTGGTATTTCACCCCGATGGAACATTGTATTATGCTACGTTTGGGAACAATGGTGCATTGTACAAAATCATAGAATCCTGACAAACATCAGGCGTGTAACCGTCAGTTAACGGTGCTAGCGAGACGCTGTGCCGCTTCTGTCAAGGATTCATCAGGGTGTTTTAGTGACCGTATGTACCGAGGAATCGTGTGCTCGGACACCCTCAAATCATCAAGGTCTCCAACCCATTCGAGCGCTTCAGCCGGTGGGCTAACTGCCGAATTTCGTCCATGAACTTCCCATACAGAACACCCATCTCCTTCCGAAGAGGCTGTCTGGAGGTACCACTCTTCGTTGAGGTTTGGTTCAGCCGATTTCAAATGATGGCGTTGTACAAATCGAACGATACAATCGTCAACAATGTGTGCGATGTCCGCTTCGTTCAACATTTCAAGTACTTCTTCATGCTCTGAACCGGGTTGAAACCAAAGGAGCGGCATTTCAGATATTGGGAAACGGATCATGAGTTCTAAAACGGCTTTTTTGGCTCGCTCTGGGGCTAGGAAGAAGACAACAATTTGTGGTTCAACTCCTTTCTCAATTCGCGGTCGTATTGGTCTGCCTAGAATGGATCCACCGGCGTCGTTGGGGTGGATTGGAACAAGCCTCCACCCCCTCCCATCCAAATCGTGGATTGCTTGATGAGCAGGCCGCTGAGGGTTCATTCCAGCACCTAGAATATGGATGCTTTGCGCGTCTCGGACGGTTTCATAAATCGCCGGATGAGAGTCCCTTAGCACATGCTTCGTTTATGCCTCGTCCTTTTGAATGAATGTTCACCGGCCTAGAAAACAGGGATATAAAAGCAAATAGTGGAACTAAAGGCACATGGCAAAGTCATTTTTGTTGATCGGTGGAAGCAGCGATATTGCACAAATCTTAGCGAGGGAACTGCTGGATTCTGGCCACCTCGTCACCCTCCTGGCTCGTGATGTAGGTCGTATTTCTCACCTCAAAGACATGGGTGCAGACATCATTGAAGGCGACGCTCTTGACGAAGCCGTTGTTTCATCGGCGGTAGAGCATGCCAAAGGGCGCTCAGAAGACGGATTATCTGGGGCAGCACATCTTGTTGGCTCCATTGCTTTGCGCCCCCCTCATGCTACGAAGTTGGAAGATTTTGAGGCTGTAATTCAAACCAACCTTGTTTCTGCGTTTCTTATGCTAAAATTAGTCGGTAAAGCCATGCTTAGAAACGGAACAGGAAGAATGGTGTTCACCTCCAGTGTCGCAGGGAGCTACGGCCTAACCAATCACGAAGCAATTTCAGCAGCCAAAGGAGGTCTTGAAGCAATGGTACGTTCGGCAGCATCTACCTATGCACAGCGCGGCATTCGGGTTAATGCAGTCGCTCCCGGGCTCACCGAAACCCGTCTCGGCGCATCGGTTCTGCGTTCGGATGCAATCAGAGAAGCATCTGTTGGAATGATTCCACTGAAGCGCATCAACGAGCCCGATGAGGTTGCTCAAAGCATGTTCTGGTTGCTCACAAACGCTCCCGACAACATAACTGGCCAAATCATTCATTTGGATGGTGGGATGTCGAACCTAAGGGGATGATGGCATGAAAGTTGCAGTGGTCGGTGCTGGAATTGCAGGACTCGCTGTTGCCATTGGCCTCGAAAACGCAGGACACGAAGTGACCGTTTACGAAGCCTCAGACGGCGTCGGTGGGCGAATGAGCACTGTTGCCTGCGGCGACTACCCCATCGACGTTGGCTTTCACGTCCTACACACGGCGTATCCTACGGTTAAGCGATGGATTGACCTTGACAAATTAGATGCAAAACCAATGGACCCCTGTACGGTTTCCATTGATCCTAGGTCTGGCCGAAAGCGAATCATGGGCGACGCATTAAAGGCTCCTCGGTATCTGTTGCCAACGTTGAAAGCAGTCGGAATTCGTGACGGGTTGAGGTTTTTCAAATGGAGAATGCAAACCTCATCAAAAGACCTCGAGCGTTCCATGGACCATGCGGCCCCAACCATTTCGGCCGGTCTTCAACAACGACGATTCCGCCCCTCCACTCAGCGTGTACTCAAACCTCTCTTCGCAGGAATTACCCTTGACCCATCACTTTCTGAACGCTTTTCTTTTGCAGATTTCACATGGGGCGCAATGGCTCATGGGACGATGGTTGTTCCGAAGAAAGGTATTGCCGCTGTACCTCAGCAACTTGCTCAACGACTCAAATCAGCGACACTCCATCTCAACGTGAAGGTAGATTCAGTTTCTCAACATACGGTTGAGGCTAACGGGGAGCGTCATGAATTTGACCGAGTGATCTTAGCCACTCCTCAACATGTTGCCGCTGAACTCCTACCCGGGTATTCACCCAAACACCAATCCGTAGAGCGGCTAACAAGTACCCTTGTGTTTTCCGCAGGAGCATCTCCGTTCCGTCAAGCACGATTGCTGCTCAATGAGCGGTGGGGTGAACAACATCAGAAAGTTCTGCATGTTCATGTTCCTACCAATTTGCACCCATCTCCAACGGGTCAACATTTTGTAACGGCTACGTTGGTTGGTGAAGATGCTATTAACCCACAGATCGAAGAAATTCAAAAGGAACTCATATCATGGTTTGGACAAGGCGTCCAAGGATGGAAACACGCCTTGACAACAACTGTACGGCATGCACTCCCTCACATGGACCCAAACCACCATGCTCGTTTTCTTCCAGATGTGGAAGTTGACGGTGTGTTCCTTATCGGAGACCACCGAGCCCATCCATCAGTCCAAGGCGCGCTTGCAAGTGCAGAGCGTCTCCTTGAACGATTTGAAATCCCCCTACCGAGACGGTGATACCATGACATGGCATAACGCAATAAAATCAAAACGACTGAAAGAAGGAAAGAAAAAAATGTTGACCGTCAAAGGAACGTTGCTCATGGTCACGCGACAACCCGAAGGACTTCATGCAACAGAAGCATTGTGTCGTCATATGAGATGGCCACTTGCCTATGGAGGCAAAATAAAGGACGGGTGTATACGCTGCCCCCTCCATCAAACAACACACCGTCTCGAAGACGGGGCCATTGAAGAATGGTCACCATTCCCTCTTCTACCCGCTTATGGAAGACTCATTGGAAAACTTTCCAAACAGAAGGAACTGAAGATATATCCAATTCGCGAACACGACGGCTACGTCCAAATCGAACTGGTATGAGGCGAGGTCAAGCCCTACTCTCAAGCCAATTCTTCAG